>NZ_JANQOY010000217.1 GCF_028285565.1 Acaryochloris sp. IP29b_bin.148 | reverse complement strand
AAAACCGATGGATACGTGAACGCGACAAGGGCTTGTGAGGCGTATAAAAATGCGGCGAGAAAATCTAAGCGGCCCGATCATTGGCTTGAAACAAAACGGGCAAAAGCCTATCTAGCATATGTTTCGTCCGTTACCGGAATTCCGGTAACGGGACTTGTGATGATTCGCAGAGGTGGAACACCCGAAGAACAGGGCACCTGGATTCACCCCGATCTAGCCATCGCTTTTGGCACCTGGCTATCCGTGGAGTTCGAATACCAGCTCACCCAATGGGTCAAAGAGTGGGAGCAAAGTCAACGCCCTTCCCCCAAGGCCAATCCAGAAGTGGTTGAGGCACTGCGCCCCGATCAGCCTAGCCCCCATGAGATTGAGTCTGTTTTGGAAGCGGTCTTTGGAAGAGTCGCTGAACCTGCAAGACTCGCCATCGCAAAGTCAAGCGCAATCAAGCGGACCCATCCACAATGGGAAGCCATCATGGGTGATGGCCTCCAAACCCTACCCTCCCTCACCCCTGAAGAACAAACCTATACCCCAACTGAGCTGGGTAAACTGCTAGAGCCTAAGCTGTCAGCCATCAGAATCAACAAACTGCTAGAAGCGGCGGGGTATCAAGAACGCTATCGAACAGCTCGAAATGTCCTGAAGTGGAAGCCCACGGAAAAAGCGAGGGATTTAGCGGTGATAACGCTGGAAGAGAAATCGAATGGCAAGCCCATTGAGTCTTTGCGGTGGAAGTGTTCTATTGTTGAGGTGCTTCTGCCCTTAGTAGCTGAAGTTGAGCAGGCTGAGGCGGTCTGATCCATGACTTTGATGCTGAGCCATTCTTAGACCAAATCGTTACGCTGGGATTGGACGATTGAGGTTCAAGATGACTCAGATTCCATCCTTGACTCAGCAACAGTTAGAACTGCTGAGATTAGCCAAGAAGAACTCTGTGGAGGAACTACGGCTTTCCTATGAGTTTCCAGTGCTGGATGACGATGAACCCCCAAGCGGCCATCCACTGTTTATTCAAGAATTGATTGATCACCATTTCATTCAGGTGCAAATGCAGGGAACCGCTTTAGGTGCTTCCGAGTTTCAGCAAGAAAGCTGGACGGAGTACTGTGAGGAGATTGACTATCCCAGCCAAGCCGATTGGGACAGATGGCGGCAGGGGTTCATCGCCCAACTTAGTGAGGGATTTGAAAGCCTGATGATTCCTGAAAAAATCTTAGGGCAATTCACGAAGGTGTGGATCCGAGAGATTAGTCTTCGGGCTGTTCAGCCGAGCAGTCTGTGAGTGGGGTTTGTGACTGGGACTGCATTTGTATTGGGAGAAATGATTATGAAAACTCACTGTATTCAAAACACTCGTATCTTAAATAATTAACAGCTAATTTAAGTCCAGTTACACCAATCTATTGGCCCATTATGCTGAAAAATACCTGGAAACAAGTATGGCAGGTTCTAAATACAGATATTTCCTGGTCTAGTGCCACACAAGCAGGAGTTGACAGCAGCAAAGCCGTTCTAGAACTCGCCAAAACAATAAACGACAATCGTAATGCTGCGGAGTTAGCTCCTCTCATTGGTCGGATGTCTTCTCTTTTGGATGTGTTGAACAGTCCGCTAGCACAGGTGGCTGGCTCCGCATTACCGTTCATCCCTTTAGCAATAGGACTCTTGAAATTTATTGCTGAACAAACTAAGCAAGAGCCAACTTTGGAAATGAGTGTGGCGTTGGTGAGCCAAGCCGCTTATTTGGAAAGTTTACGAGTATTTTTGAGAAATCCAGAACAGAGAAATGTCTTAGAAAGAGTTGCTGATCAACCTGCATCAGAAAAAATGAGTCAGGAATTGCGGCGATTTGGAAAAGTTTTAGAGCTGAGAGTCGAGGAAGATTCCAAGTTCAAGTTCAAGGTCGAGCCTTTTGACTTGGATGATCGAGAAGCTAAGAGCGTTCTAGTTTGCTTTCATAACTCAAAGCTAGCCCAGATTTATAACTCTTTATTAACGGCACGATTTCAGGATGCAGGACTGGGCAGAGAAGATTCAGACATTTTGACAGAGCGGGTATCTAGGAATACCCATCGTTATTTAAAAGAGAGTTTTGCTGCTGCAAAGAATACAGTGAAATCGCTTACTGGTATTTATGGGGATGGCTGGGTCGAGGACCTGAAGATCTACGAAAGTATCGACCAGTATTTAGAAACCATTGCGGCCAAACCTAAGGAACAAGTATTTGCTGAAAAGTTCACATTTAGAGATATCTATGTTCCTCTTCAGGCTAGAACCGTTGGTAAAAACGGTGAGATTGATAACAATAGTCGACCTTGCGACTTAGAAGGCTGGACTAAAACTTGCTTAGAGGATGCTAATGCACAAAGTCAGGTGATGTTTGTGCAAGCAGGGCCAGGACGAGGGAAAAGCGTTTTCTGTAGGATGTTTGCTGACTGGGTACGGCGAGAACTTCATCCCATCTGGACACCTATTTTAATTCGGCTTCGGGATATTACCATTTTTGAAAAAAATATTGAAGAGACCTTGCAATCTGTGATTGGTTGGGATTTCACAACGGATAAGTGTTGGCTAACGGATAGCAACACACGATTTTTATTCTTGCTAGATGGGTTTGATGAACTGCTGATGGAAGGGCGGACCAGTAGCGGTTTAGAGCATTTTTTAACACAAATTGGCAGATTTCAAGAAGCGTGTGCTGGTAACCCTGAGCGAGGGCATCGGGTGCTGATTACAGGTCGGCCATTGGCACTCCAAACGATTAGCAGCTTTCTGCCCCCTAACTTGAATCGAGTTGCAATTTTACCCTTGACCCCTGACCAGCAAGGTCAATGGCTAGCTAAATGGGAAAAGCTTGTGGGGACAGACAAGGCGAACGACTATCTGAGTTTTTTGAGGGATAACCAATGTCCTAAGCAGGTGAAGGAATTGGCGCAAGAGCCTTTACTGATGTACCTTTTGGGTGCAATGCACCGGGATGAAAAGATAGGGATAAATCTGTTTACTGAGGCCAATCGGGGTCCGACAACGATTCGTGCAAAAATTCTGATTTATCAAAAGTCACTGGACTGGGTACTGACTGAACAGCGGCCAGAATGGCTTAACCGTGATTTGACGGATCTCGAAACTGAAGGGTTAAGACGGATTCTGACTGAAGCAGGATTATGTGTGATTCAGGTTGGGGGAGAAGCTGCCCCAATCCAAATGATTGAAGATCGTCTAAATGAAGATGAGGATGCTTTAAATCTGATCAATTTGGCTCGTGAGCGGCTGCAAAAAGATGCCCTAAGAAATGCTCTGGCAGCTTTTTATCTAAGACCTGCTCAAGGCGAGCAGGGGTCAGTGGAATTCATCCACAAAAGCTTTAGTGAATTTCTGTGTGCGCAACGTCTCTTTGAGATTTGTGAAGCATGGACATTACCGGGACCTATGGGGCGGGGCTATACGATTAAGCCGACCCAAATGGACTGGGAAATATACGATGTTCTTAGTTTTGATAGATTGACGGTAGAAATTGTAGATTATTGGCGGGCATTATTGGAAACCAAAGAGGGTTTTAAAGCTGAGATATTATTCCAGCGACTCGTGGAATTTTATGAGCGGTGGTGCGGGGGTGAATTTATCGATTTATCAATGCAAACCACATTACCCCAAAGAAAAGTTGGGCAATTGAGAGACTATGGCATTCATTTGGGGCAACGCAAAATTGATATTGATGTAGGGCTAAATGTCCTTATTTTGTTGCTGGAGTTGCACTGCTATTCCCAACATACTAAATCCCTCAAACACTTGCACTTCCATCCTTGTGGGCAACCTGAATCTGAAGTATTTGAGAAGACAAGACTACTCAACCTAATTGGTTACAGCCAGTGTCTTAGCATTACAGGCTTTAGAGATACTGTTGGACGTTTTTTACATCGCGCAAACCTCAACGGTGCTGATCTCCACTACGTAGACCTTAGCGGCGCAGACCTCAGTGGTGCAAATCTCAGTGGTGCAAACCTCAGCCGTGCAAACCTCAGCCGTGCAAACCTCAAAAACGCAAAACTTAGTGATGCCAACCTCAGTGGTGCAGACCTTAGCGACGCAAACCTCAGCGACACAGACCTTAGCGACGCAAACCTCAGCGACACAATCCTATTCGACGCAAACCTCAAAAACGCAAAACTTAGTGATGCCAACCTCAGTGGTGCAGACCTTCGCCGCGCAGAACTTTGCCGCGCAGACTTCAGCCGCGTAATCATGATCGGCACAAACCTCCGCAGTGCAAACCTTAGCGATGCAAACCTTAGCGATGCAAACCTTAGCGATGCAAACCTTAGCGGTGCAAGCCTTCGCAGAGCGAACCTTAGCAGAGCAAACCTCATTGGTGCAAATCTCATTGGTGCAGACCTCAGTGGTGCAGACCTCAGTGGTACAAACCTTAGCCACGAACAAGCAAGACAAGCAATACTCTGAAAAACTAACCTCCCCGATGACATTGATAATCTTGCTCCTGATCGATACTGCAATTAGTTCTGAGGAAGGTCAACCTCGTAGGTTCCGATGGAGTGGGTTAGAAAGTCTGATTATTTGTATAGTTCGGCTTAATAGAAGTAATTAATGTATTACTATTTAATTACAATGTAATTATTTTAAGACTATGGCAAAGAAAAAGGCGTCAAAATCAACTAGAGGACGGCCAAGAGGAACGACTAAAGGACGTAAACCTTGTCATAGCATAACCTTCGATAGTGATGTCATAGAATGGATTGATGATATGCCAGGAACTCGGTCCAGTAACGTGAATGCAATACTCCGAGCTGCCAAGCAACTGTCAGAAACCACGAATGTAACAAATAATTAATTACACTGCAATTAAATCGATATTATGATATATTAGTTACACAAGCAAAGAGGACATCTCTTCACCCTCTCGCTACCGCACCTCACAACTCAATCCCCTCGCTGGGTGGCAAGAATACCAGCTTCCGGTCTAGTCGAGCCAGGGAATCGACCGTTTGCTGTAGCAGGCAAACAACCCGCTAACGGGGCTGTTCCTCAGCGAGAGAGGTCAGAGAACGCAGAGCGGGTCTGTCCAATGTTTCTAATCGCTACGCCAGGAGAAATACATGGATAATTCACAGACCATTCTGGATTTGCTTTCACAGATGCAAGCCACGGCAGACGACATCAAACGAACCTGCCAAGAAACGAGGGAACGACTGGGCCAGCAACGACGGTCCATCCATGATCAGGCCCAAGAGGTTCTAGATCGTCGTCCCCTCCTTTGACCGATACGACCTTGTGATCGCAGTACGCCACACCGACGCTACACAAAGCTGCACAACCGATATTCGAGATTCGGCGCAAGGATTGGGCGCAGACCACCACTGCGAGAGTCCCAC
>NZ_JANQOY010000198.1 GCF_028285565.1 Acaryochloris sp. IP29b_bin.148 | reverse complement strand
GTGCATCTACTGTGTCACTTCAATGTTTCGTTGGGGCTTATGCCTGTCTTGGACCGCAATCTCATGACCCAACATGAAAATGGGCGAACCGCAAGTTACCGATATGAGTGGCAGTCTATGCGCTTAAACGCCAGCAGACCTGTTCAGATTCACAGCAGCGATAGTACGCTGGATCAGCGTTAAGCCCCCTGAAGCCATTGACTTATTCAGTCGTATCCATATTCTGTTCAATACTATCCATGGCTTGTAGATAGGCCGGATCATCAGCCTGTGCCGTGGTTTCTTCTAGTTCAAGGTCCTGAAATTCTAAGGCTTTGCGGGCGTTATCGGCAATGATGGCATTAGCTAGCTGCTCTAAAGATTCAGGCTTATCCAGATTGTTGAGAATACCGGCATATTTGCGGCTATAGGGCGGTCGAACCGATTCTTGGCAATAGTTAGACAGCTCACGACTTTTGGTCATCACTTGAAAGGCAAAATCTTGCTCTTTGCCATCCCCGCAGATCACCATATGCAGGAGATTAATCATCGAAGCATCATGGACTTGAATTTTGTACTTAGTCGTAATCTGGGGCCAATAGCGCAGTGCTTTGACGCCCTCTAAGCCCCCTTTCTTCAGTCCTGCTTCTTCGCACCACTGTTCAAATTCTTCGATACTGTAGGGGCAGCGTCCATGTTCTTTCATGGATTGGGCCAATACTTGTCCGGCTCGGAAGTTGCGGGTCGGTTTGCCAGTGGTAGGGCTGGTCATACTCCCTCGTACATCAGCCACCATCGCGGTTAATTGTGAAAAGGTATGGTCACGAACTTTTTCTTTATCTCCTCCTTGATTCAGGGTGGCTTCAATCATGGGCACACCGTACCCTAATTCCGTTAAATCAATCGGTTGTTGAGTGTAAAGCTTCTGCCGATCGCGGCGATACATGGAAACCGTTGCCGCTTGATCCAAGCATTGATCTAATAGCAGAGTCAGGAGGGTTGGCAAAATGCCCGTGTTATCCCAGTGAAACTTATAGCCAAACCCCGCAAAGATCGAGGCCATGTTTTTGGCTGCTTTGATATATTGGGCTTCGACATTATGGACACCGGGCGACACTTGAATATTCAAAGAGATACCATCTAGAAGAAAGGCACCAATCAAGGCCGTTAGGGCATTAGGATGACAAAAATTAGCCGTGAAGCTATCCACGGGATCTCTTAAGGCCCCATCCCGATGAAACCCTGAGAAAAAAGCCAGGTTCGGATTTTTTTCACAAAGAACGTAGGAGGTATTGGTTATCTTGTCATGGCTAAAGGACCCTGCCAAACAAGCTAATACGACATTGGTGCGGCCCAGATCTCGCCGAAGGGTACAGGCTTCTTCTAAATCCTGTTCGATATAGTTACTGTTGGCACTCAGAACCACCAAATCACAGTTCTGAATCAGATACTCTAGGGTATTTGTCACCGAGGCATGGCCTTCCGTGTGGCGAGCCATACGATGTAAATTCACTACATGATCTGGATCCATCCCGCTTTTAGCGTCTTCTGAGAAGGCCCCCATGAGATCTCGGCCCGGTCGGGGGGCCAAAATTAATGGAGTCCCCCCCGCTTGCATGACGGCATTGTAGGCTAGGGATCCAGGATAAAGACCAATACTATAGAAGCCAACGGTGGCCTGCTTTAATTCGCGGATGCGTTGTTTGATCGAGGCTTTGTCCAGGGAATCGTCAAAAAAGCTGTTCCGCATTAATTTCTAAGCTCAATACAATCGGGAAATAAGGAGTTCTGGCCATCTATCTAAAATGCTACCCTCAGATAGTCATTGTAAAACGCCGACCCTGAATGACCGACTTGATTCATCCCACTGCTGTGATTCATCCAGGTGCAAATTTACATAAAACGGTCCACATTGGGGCCTATGTGGTGATCGGTCAACAGGTGACTCTTGGCCCTCGAACACGGGTGGGGCATCATGCTGTAATTGAAGGCTGGGCTGAGATTGGGGCCGATAATCATATTTTTCCAGGTGTGGTCATTGGCATGGAACCCCAAGATCGGAATTATCGTGGGGAGCCGAGTGGGGTGAAGATTTGCGATCGCAACCAGATTCGCGAATATGTCACCATTCACCGAGCCAGCGGGGACCAACAATTTACCTGCATTGGTAGCGATAATCTGCTGATGGCAAATGTCCATATCGGCCATAACTGCCAAATTGCAGATCAAGTGGTGATGGCCAACGCCGTCGCCCTCAGCGGCCATGTCCAGGTGGAATCCCAAGCCAATATTAGTGGTGTTCTGGGGATCCATCAATTTGTCCATATTGGACAGCTGGCCATGATTGGGGGGATGAGCCGGATTATCCGTGATGTCCCGCCTTTGATGCTGGTCGAGGGTAATCCCGCCCAGGTCAGAGCCTTAAATCAAGTTGGGTTACGACGTTATGGCATCTATGATCTCTTGCAGGGGGAGATGAGATCAATTCTCAAGCAAACTTTTCGGTATCTCTATCGGTCGGGTTTAAAACTAGAAGAAGCCCTTGCCCAAGTCGAGTCACTCTCGGATCATCCGCTGGTTCAACATTTGTGCCAATTTATGCGAGCAGCGCAAAGCAGACGCGGCTTAACGCCTGGACGGCAGCGCTGGTCTGCGGTCTAATCCACTATGGGGCGGTCCTACCGAATTTTAATTAGCACAGGAGAAGTCTCTGGCGATTTGCAGGGGAGTTTACTCGTACCGGCTCTTTATGCGGAAGCGCAATCGCGGGGATATTCCCTGGACATTCTGGCTCTTGGGGGGCCAAAGATGGCCGCCGCAGGCGTACAGCTCCTGGGTGATACGAGCCAGATTGGCGCCATTGGCCCCATCAATGCCTTGCCCTTTGTCTGGCCCACGCTCAAAATGCAAAGGCAGGTGATGGACCAGTTAAAACAGACGCCTCCTGACCTTACGGTTTTAATCGATTACATTGGCCCCAACCTTCGCCTGGGCAAACGTCTGAAGCAAATGTTCCAGATGCCTGTGGTCTACTATATTGCCCCACCCGAATGGGTCTGGTCTCAGGGGTTAGGGGTAACCCGACAAGTGGTCGATCTCAGCGACAAAATGCTGGCGATCTTTCCCCAAGAAGCCACCTATTACCAGACGATGGGGGCCAATCTGCAGTGGGTGGGACATCCCCTAGTGGATCAGCTGCCCCAGTTCCCGACCCGTGAGCAAGCCCGCCAACAATTAGGCATTGACGCCCGACAGCCTATGGTTGGCCTGATGCCTGCTTCTCGGTCACAAGAACTGGAGCATTTGTTACCCGTCATGCTCGAAGCAGCTCAAATCATCTCCCAGAACATTCCAGATATTCAGTTTTGGATGCCTTTAGCCTTACCGGCCTATCGCTCCGATGTCACAAGAGCTATCCAGAATACAGGGCTGCCGATTTCGATCACGCCCGATTCTCAAGCCGTGATAGCAGCAGCCGATATGGTAATTACGAAATCTGGAACAGCTAATTTGGAAGCAGCTCTGCTCAATATTCCCCAAGTGGTGATTTATCGGGTGGGTCCTATCAGTGCTTGGCTGTACCAACACCTCTTAAGCTTCAAGGTTGATTTTATCTCTCCCGTTAATCTGGTCGCGGGTCAGGCGGTGGTGCCGGAATTATTGCAGCAAGAGGCGACACCGGAGAAGATCGCCATTTTGGCCTGCCAACTTCTAGAGGATGAGGTCGCAAGACACAAGATCAGAGTGGGATATCAAAAGGTGCGATCGCAACTGGGTTGCCCAGGTGTGCTGCAGCAAACGGCACAGGCAATTCTGGATGTTCTAGAACGGGGATACCCCACTAATCCTTAGTTAGGATTGAGATCCGTAGGGAGTTCACCAATAATCGTTTGCCGACTCGCAAACGTAGCCGTACTCAGATTGGGTTTTATGGCTAAGAGTGCTGCAGATAAAGGGCCTTGCTCAATGGGACGCCAATTGAGCGTCGCCAGCACAATCCTGACCTTGGCCATCACATCAATCAAATTTGAGAAGATACTATCTTCATCAAAGGCTGCAATCAGTTCTGAAGCGCCCTGGTGGGTGGCCCATTTTCGCTCAGATGCGGGGACAAAGGTCCGGGTCCCACTGGTAAGAATAATGTTGAGCGTGGGGTGAAGATTATGGCACCATCGACAGAAACTGTAGGGGTTGGGTTTCAGGATCGTCATATCTAACAGCAATAGATCGGGTATTCCTTGTCCCGACCTCATGGATTGAGTCAGATATTGAGCCAAATCAATATTTTCATTGAGCCAAGTCAGTGAAATCCCTTGAGAACTCAATGCTTCTTTCCAAACCTGTCCTTGCAGGTGCGAAGACTGCACCATCAACACATTTTTGGGGGCTGTTTCGATGGCACTCAAAGCCGATTCGCTCACACGATGATGAAATTCCAGTTGGGAGTGACCGATGGTGATCAGGTCCCCGTCCTTCAGCGCCACTGGCATGGTGACGCGTTCACCATTGACCACAGAACCATTGCCGCTTCCCAAGTCAATCAGATAAAACTCGCCAGTTTCCGTTGCCCGAAGTTGGGCATGATTGCGAGAGGCCCACCGATCAGGGAGCACAATCGAGTTATCAGGACTTCGACCAATGGTCCAGGTTCGCTTGCCCACTAAGGGAACTTGAGACTGACCAATCGGACTAAAGATAATCAAAAGTGACATGGAGGATGGAGCCATATTGTCAAGAGGTTGGGAGAATGAGGGTTCTAGCCAAGGATCAGCGGCCTGGGCCGGGAGAGCAGCAGCAATATGAGGACCTTGTCCATAATCGCATTTCAACGCGCTCATTAACATATGCTGTTTAGGCGTCTGAAGGTGGTCAGCCAGCATACGAATTCCCGAACGCTTTGCCAGCGTGAATATCGGGCGAATCGCGTCTAAATAGCCTTGTTGATTCAAGTTATCTAGTAGCGATGAAGACAGTTTTATCCATTCTATGGGCAATGGCAGGTCTGTGGATAACCAGTCATAGTCTTGATTCGTTTGGATACGAGCGAAGTGAACCCCTTGAGATCGCACCGCTTTTAAATTCGCCAGCACCTGTTCGGACGGTTGGGGCCACAGGGAATCTGGCAATTCCAAGATTAAGTGTTCTGGATTAATCTGATCCTTGGCTAACATCCGCTCAAATTTGGCCTGAAACTTGGATGAAGCCAACTGTGGTTCAGACGCTGGAACCCAAATAAATAGAGGTTTTTGGCTGGGAATTCGCTGCCATTGATGGAGCTGCTGACAGGCTTTACGTAGTAACCACCAGCTCATTGAGGCTTGCAAGCCGGACTCTGTCACGCCGTGAATAAACTCAACGGGAGGGAGTAGTCCTTTGGTGGGGTGTTGCCAATACATCTGCAGGGTAAATCCCCCCACTTCGCTGGTCTCGAGCGATAAAAAGGGTTGGCAGTATAGACGAAATTCTTCATCTTCTAGGGCCTGGCGCAACTCGGTTGCCTTTTGCACCTGAGCCAACGGTTGCATGGGCAGCTCTGGCGTGAAGACCGCATAACACCCTTTACCCGAGGCCTTGGCTCGATATAGGGCAATGTCAGCATGGCGGATCAAGTCTTCAGGTTGGTGGTTAAGACTGCCACTCATGGCAATGCCAATACTGGTCGAAATGAAGACTTCGGTATTGTCGAGGGTAAAGGACGCACTCAGGGTCTGGAGAATGCGATCGCTAATATGTATCGCATCCTCTACCCGCTCAATATTGGGTAGCAAAACCGTAAACTCATCTCCTCCTAAACGAGCCACGGTATCTTCAGGACGGAGACAGGCTTGGAGACGATGGGCCACAGCCATCAAAAGCTGATCCCCCACTAAATGGCCGAGAGTATCGTTAATGATTTTAAAGCGATCCAGATCGAGAAATAGGACGGCAAAAATCTCCTCTGGATGACGTTGAAAAGAGCGACAGGCCTGCTGTAGTCGGTCCGTAAACAGAATGCGATTGGGGAGATCCGTTAAGCCATCATGTAAGGCATCGTGTAAGAGTTCCTGTTCAGCTTGCTTCCGTTCAGTGACATCCACTAAGGTTCCGGCAGTGCCGACACAGCTCCCATCTTCAGCCTGGAGGACTTGGCTATGTATCTCTAGCCAACAGCAGCCTCCTTGCTTGCTTAAATATCTCAGTTCATGGTGATAGCCTGTTTTGGTTCGATCAACCAGGCTTTGAAAGGCTTCTTGAAGCCCTCGGCGATCATCCGGATGCACAAACTCCCACATCGGGTGTCCCAGGCTGTCCTCCACTGAGTACTTCGTGAGCGCAGCCCAAGCCGGATTGAGATAGGTCCAATTCCCGGTTTGATCAGTTTGGAACACCACAACCTGAATCTCAGACAGAAAGCTCTGATATTGGGACAATTGCTGCTGATGCGTGATGTCTGCCTGTTTCCGCTTGGATATATCGAGGAGGGTACCCACCACCCGAGTCGGGCGTCCTTGCAGATCCCGTTGGATCAGTCCGCGATCGCAGATCACAATTTGATCATCGACCTGTAGGCGATATTCGATTTCAAACTGCTCTTGCCCTTCAAACTCTGTTGCGATCAGAGATTCAAAGATAGGGCGATCATCGGCATGAATCTGATTGATCCAAGCTGTATGGGTCAATTCTTGAGTCGGTCGCGCTGCTGAACCCGTCCCATTGGCAAACTGAATAATGCGGTTAGCGGGCAGATCCCAATCATAAAAGCACCCTTCAACACTGGTCGCTGCTAAGGTCAATCGGGATTCAGCTTGGGCCAGATGATCTGCGCCTTGTTCAGCTTGAATGAACCAGGCTAGGTAGCTGGCTAAGTTTTTCAGCCAGGGGCACAGGCTGTCTGGTGCAGGGAACAGCTCAGAACTGGCCAAGCTCAAAATACCCACGACGGTAGAACCCGCCACTAAGGGCAGTTGAATAATCGTCTGGACAGAGACTGATGTGGATAGATAGGGCGCTAAGTTGGTCTGGGTCGTAACCCCTTGCTCGTCCGTCTGGGCAATGGGGGTTAGCGCTCGGAGGGCCTGCTCGGACAGTGGATCGACGGGCTGAGAGGTTATCCCGCCCTCAGGGAGCAAGCAGATCGTTCCAGCTTGAAATTGAAGGCTGTGCTGTTTGGCGTCATAGAGATCCAGCACAACAATGGCAAACCCTAAGGTCTCGCTCAGAATTTCAACCGACTGTTGCAGACGTTCGGAAAGAGATAACAGCCGGGAATCCAGATCGGTGAGTTTCTGGTAGGCCAGTAAGATCTGACTGCCCGTCATCAGGGATTGCGTAACCTCGGGCAAGGGTAGGGCAGAGGTTTCTAGATAATGGATAAATGATTTTATCCCCGAGGACATTTGCTGGGGAAGGGTTGTTAACTGACTCCAAATTTTCTGAATTGCCGCCAACCTGATTTACTCTGCAACCACAACGTAAAGACTTAAATCTGGACCGCTAAGCATAGACGAGCGTGTCCACTGCAGATACCATTGAGAACCAACATTCCTTAATGCTCTGCCACCCTCAGAGTTAAGGAATTGCCATGCTCTAGCGTAATAGCATTACCAAAATAAAGTTAAGGTTGCCCACTATTCCCTGAGACTGGATCATTCCCAATCGTTTGAAAACCCCACCAGACCTAGTGTACCCTTGTAGGCCGCGGACTATAAACTCGATCGATGCAACCTTGATAGAGTACTCATCCCTAATTTGATTGAGGGAGAAGAATTATTGAGTCGCAAGCTGACTGAGCTGCACATGCTCCGATTCCATCAGCGCTTTCCAAGCTTGCTTGACGGTTGGGCTTTGGGGATTGATTCGCTTTTGCGCGACCAGCTCTCGCACGGCATCATACCAGTACCCTGCTTCTGCATAGATATTGTATTGATCTTCAGGTGGGGCGCTAGCCAACTGATTCATCACCTCTGGACTAGGGGGAATATAATTCAGCCAGCCCATTGCCGATAAGCCTCGCCGACTTGTTTCAGAACAATGGAGCTTAACCACCCATCGATAGTTCACACCAGGCTCTAAAGCAGCCGTGTCCTGTTCAGGAATGGTGACACTGGCTAATTCTGGCTGACCCGATACCTCTAACCTGGACGTGTAAATGAGGTCTTGAGGGTTATCTTCTGCATCCATGACGTATAGCGAGAAGGTCATGAATTTATAGGTGTTTTGAGGGATAAACCAGTGTAGCGTCGGGGTGGCTGAGGCGGATAATCCCATATTATTCTTGGGAACTAATGCCGTGAGTGTAGGTTCCCCACTGACCTTACAGCCGCCGCCTCGGGTCGCTAGACCTCGGCGATTGCCAGGTTTACCTACGGTCCCTCCTGGATTAAAGCGGGCATCGCTGGGCAATGCTGGTAAGCACAGTCCGATCATGGATGCGATCGCAAAACTCTTCACAATCAACGGTAGGCGATGGGACGACTTTTTAGACATACAGCCTGCACTTCTTTAAACCCTTCTACTATTTTAGGGGACTGAATTCTGATACGCTGTGTTCCAGTTCACTCATCCGTTGTGACCAGCGATATTTTGGGTTTCAGCCCTTTGAATCAGCGATTCAACCCTGACAATATGTAAAGAAGGCTGTCCATCATCCTGGGAAAGGCATCAAGATAATGATCTCTGCATCGGGTTAGTTCAAAGTTGGGTTGGAAACGATTGAGGAGGAAGAGCAATGGCCAATGGAGTTGCTTCGCAGCAGGCCGTAGGAGCACTAGAAACATCGGGACTACCCGGCAACCTATCGATTGCCGATGCCATGATCAAGGCAGGCCGAGTGACTTTGGTCAGCTATATCAAGGGAGGAAGTGCTCGATTTGCCATTTGCTTTAGAGGCGATGTGTCTGAGGTGAAGCGAGCCATGGAAGCTGGGATTGCCGTAGTAGAAAAGACCTATGGGGCGACGCTACACACCTGGGTGATTATCCCCCGTCCTCATCCCAATGTGGAGCGCGTTTTACCCATTGGTTACCCCCCCGAAGTGGAAGACTATCGTCTGCAAGCGAATGCAGGGAAATAGCTTCAGCTTGTCTGACGACTAAATAGGTTGATTGCAGCCATCCTTTGGGTGGGCTGTCGGTATAATTTTTTCGGAATTTGGCAATGGCACGTTTAGCGCTCTTAAGTACATCGGATAAAACGGGTCTGGTTGAGTTAGCCCAGCAGCTGATCAAGGTCTATGGTTTTACCCTGATCAGCAGTGGCGGCACAGGGGCAACGCTGGAACAAGCTGGATTGCCAGTGACCAAGGTGTCAGACTATACCGGATCACCGGAAATTTTAGGGGGGCGCGTCAAAACCCTCCATCCTCGGATTCATGGTGGTATTCTGGCCCGTCGGAGTTTAGCGTCAGATGCCCAGGATCTGTCGGATAACGATATTCAAGGGATTGACTTAGTGGTGGTCAATCTCTATCCCTTTGAGGAAACGATTGCCCAACAAAAGGCTCAAGGCATCGCTGATCCCCATCAAGCCCTGGCGGATGCAGTGGAACAAATTGATATCGGTGGGCCGACGATGATTCGGGCCGCCGCCAAAAATCATGCTCATGTGACGGTGTTATGTGACCCTCAGCAGTATGGCACCTATTTACAGGAGCTGAAACAGGGTGAAGGAGAGACGTCTCTATCTTTCCGACAAGCTTGTGCCCTGAAGGTATTTGAGCGAATGGCGAGTTATGATAGTGCGATCGCAACCCACCTTCGCCAATCCATTGCCTCTTCCGATCCCCAAACCCATCTCTCCATCTCAGGTACAGCTAAACAAACCCTGCGTTATGGTGAAAATCCCCACCAAGATGCTATTTGGTATCAAGATAGCGATACGCCTTCAGGATGGGCGGCTGCTCAGCAACTCCAGGGTAAAGAACTTAGCTATAACAACCTGGTGGATTTAGAAGCGGCTCGACGCATTATCGCCGAATTCGCCCAGGCCGAAACCCAACCTACGGTAGCGATTCTTAAGCACAACAACCCTTGTGGTGTTGCCCAAGGCGACACCTTGCTGCAAGCCTATGAGAAAGCCCTAGCCGCCGATTCCGTCTCCGCCTTTGGCGGTATCGTTGCCATGAATCGTCCTATTGATACCGATACGGCTCAGGTGCTCACCAAAACCTTTTTAGAATGTATTGTGGCCCCTGAGTGCCAGCCTGAGGCAGCGGCTGTTCTCCAGGCCAAGTCTAATTTACGGGTGTTGGTGCTGCCGGATTTAGTCAGTGGTCCTGCGGTTACGGTAAAAGCGATCGCAGGCGGTTGGCTCGCTCAAGCCGCCGATGAAACCTTAACTCCCCCCGCAGATTGGCAGATTGTTACCCAAGCAAAACCCACTGAAGCTCAGTTAGCAGAACTTCTGTTTGCCTGGAAAGTAGTCAAACATGTCAAATCCAATGCCATTGTCGTCACCAAAGATCACACCACGTTGGGCGTTGGCGCAGGCCAAATGAACCGAGTAGGCTCGGTTAATATTGCGTTGCAGCAAGCCGGAGACCAGGCCCAAGGCGGGACCTTAGCTAGTGATGGTTTCTTCCCCTTTGATGATTCAGTACGAACAGCCGCCGCTGCCGGAATAACGGCTATCATCCAACCCGGTGGCAGTATTCGAGACAAGGACTCTATTCAAGCTGCCGATGAGTTGGGAATAATAATGGCCTTAACGGGCACTCGCCACTTTCTTCATTAACGTCATCATCAGGCGGTTTGCAGGGAGGTTTTAGGTTGAGATCGCGCCCCTTGTTTTTGGATCTGGATCGGCGTTATCGGGCCTGATGTAATGCCTCGTCGCCCCGGTTGGACCGTCTTTCGGTTCAGTAAGCCAAAACTAAACTGCGTCAACATCGTCCCGAGAACAATTTTGAGTTCGTATTGAGCTAACGCAGCCCCCACACAACAGCGCACACCACCGCCGAAAGGCATATATTCGTATGGGGAGAACTGGTTTTGTAGAAAGCGTTCTGGACAGAACTGTTGGGGATTGGGAAAGAGATCCTCCCGCTGGTGCAAGCTGTGGATACTACCGACCACCAACGTCCCTGGTTCTAACGGGTATCCACCCAATTCCATCGGAACTTTAACCCGACGAGGGAAGGTCACCATGGCAATCGGATGGATACGCAACGTTTCACTGCAAACGGCAGCAAGGTAAGAAAGTCGTAAGAACTCAGCCGAATTCTGTGGATTCGTTACGGTGTCCAGCTCAGCCATCAGCTTTTCCTTAACGTCTGGCAATGCGTGAATCCAATACATCGCCCAAGCTAAGGCGGTTGCAGTCGTGTCATGTCCTGCGGCTAACAGGGCCATCAGCTCATCCCGTAAATCTTGATCCGTCAGGCCCTTTTCTTCTTCGTCCGTCGCCGC
Source organism: Acaryochloris sp. IP29b_bin.148 (assembly GCF_028285565.1). Taxonomy (GTDB): domain Bacteria; phylum Cyanobacteriota; class Cyanobacteriia; order Thermosynechococcales; family Thermosynechococcaceae; genus Acaryochloris. The sequence continues at coordinate 31,927 of NZ_JANQOY010000198.1, read as the reverse complement.
TAGGAGTAACGAGAGAATATCTGTACGATTTGGGTCAAGATTAGCTCTTCTTTCCTGAATTTCACTAAATAGGAGCTGGTCAGTTTGGACTGCAAATTCCAAAAAACGATGACCTGGACTCCAAGAACCAAAGTCTTGTTGTAACCACGGTAAAAATATAATGGCCGACGTGATTGGGGAAGCCGTGATGCTGAGTCGCGAATGAAGCAAGTGCTCAATTTGCAAATAGCGTTCGCCTTCATGCATGCCAAACACAACTTGGAGAATGACGCGCATGGTAATTTTCTGCATTAAATCGCGAATGTCCAAGGAGGCTTCCATGGGCCACTGCTGGAGTAAGTCTAAGGTAATCTGGCGAATAACTTGGCCATAAACATTGAGACGTTCACCATGAAAGGGGGGCATCACTAACCGTCGGCGACGCTGATGTTGTTGACCACTGAGCAAGATGAGATTCTGCCACCCCATCACCTGTGCCAGTATAGAATTCACCTCTCCTGGGGCCGTAAATTCTTTCCCTGTATCGTGAGTCAAAATATACTGCAACGCCTTCGGATTGTTGATTAAAACCCAAGGCTCACCACTTCCCGATGGAACTTGGGCCTGAAACAGATCTCCAAAGCGGCTGAAGTTAGCGTTCATGTAGCTGAGGGGATCCAGAATCCACTGAGTGGCTTGCCAGAACTTAGGGGTTTTTGGAGTGGGTATCGCCTGCATCGTGTTGGTAATTTAGCGGTACTGGACTGATAGCTACGATCATTTTAAGTAATGCTGAAAAATTTGACTTCGGCAAGTCGATGGGACAGCTATTGGCGACATCTGAACGTATAGTAATGGGGTTGATCAGACACCAGTCACCACCATGAAAATTTCCGGCACTTTTTTGGATGAGATTACCCACGATATTCCATCCAATAATTGGGGAAGAGCCGAATGGGCCGAAGATTTCCGAATTATGAAATCCATCGGTATCGATACGGTGATTATGATTCGGGCGGGAGTGGGACGAATTGCCGTCTGCCCTTCACAAGTGCTCTTGGAGCAGGCTGATATTTTTCCAGTCTATGAAGATCTAGTAGAGCTGTTTCTAGACCTAGCCGAAGAGAATGAGATGGCCTTTTTCTTCGGCACCTATGATTCAGCCACTCGACCGTCTCGGGAACGCACCTTAGATCAAGAGGTGCAGTTGGGTAAAGACTTTATCGATGAAGTCTGGCAGAAATATGGGCATCGGTCCGCCTTTAAGGGCTGGTATCTCACCTTTGAGCTGGGCAAAATGGAGAAACACCGGGTTGAGTGTTTAAGGCAATTGGGTGCCCACTGCAAAGGGCTCTCCCCGCATCTACCGAATATGATTTCCCCCTATTTGCATGGCCGCAAATTAGTCGATGATCCGATTTCCTTGGATCAGCATTGTCAAGACTGGAATGAAATTCTAGGGGTGTTGGCAGGCGCTGTTGATATTGTCGCCTTCCAAGACGGCCAGGTGGATTATGATGACTTGCCCGATTTCCTGCGGGCTAACCGAGAACTCATTGCTAAACATGGGATGCAGGCTTGGTCTAATTTAGAAAGCTTTGATCGAGATGTTCCCTTTGATTTTCCGCCTTTAGACTGGCGAAAGCTGTGGTGGAAAATGCAGGCGGCAGAGCAATCGGGGGTGGAAAAGCTGATTACCTTTGAGTTTTCCCATTTTATGAGCCCTAACTCTTGCTGGCCAGCGGCAAAAAATCTCTTCAATCGCTATTGCGACCATTTACATCGGACAGGTGAATTAAGCTAGTTTTCGAAGCTTAAGGTAGAACAAGTTCGAAGGGAGATAGGCGACCGATGGTTGATGGCGAACTTTTTGTGATCGCAAAGCATTGCTTGGCATTTTGGCTTTGTTAGACGAGAAGCGTATCAAAGCACGTCAGCTTAATCTAATCCGCACTAACAAAAATTAGGGGACTGTTCAATAAGCCAACAGCCCCCTATTTAACCTTTATGCTTTTATGGTTTTAATCCACTTCACTAATTGGAAGGCGCCATATCAGGTGCAGTAGAACCATCAGGACTATCTGGTGTCATTCCTTCACCAGAAGGCTCCATAGTTCCACCAGGTTGTTCAGCGCCCCCTTCTGAAGGGACTTCCACGGCATCAGGACTATCCGGTGTCATTCCTTCACCAGAAGGCTCTATGGTTCCGCCAGGTTGTTCAGCACCTCCTTCAGGAGGGGCTTCCATAGCATCAGGACTATCCGGTGTCATTCCTTCACCAGAAGGCTCTATGGTTCCACCAGGTTGTTCAGCGCCTCCTTCAGAAGGAACTTCCATAGCATCAGGACTATCCGGTGTCATTGTGCCCTCGGGAGTATCAACGGCCCCTGCCTCAGGAGTATCAACAGCTCCCTCAGGATTTGAATCCTCTGGAGCAGCCTCCGTCTGGTTAGTTCCAGCACAACGAGAATTGAGTGGGAAATTTTTACAGAGAACTTCCATCACTCCTGGTGGCAACTCTTCATCCTCTGCTCCAGCTTCGGCCTCATCAGCCTGGGCAATACGGACATCAATACTATTGGAAGCAGACATCACTGAAGACACATTTGCACCAGCAGGCAAACTCGCCAAAACACCTACAAGGATAGAAAGTAGTGGCCATGAAAAGTTAGCTCGTGACATATAGATTTCCTCCACCTTAGAGCACTTACTGCTCCTGAGATTACGATGCAAAAGTGAATAATATGGGAATTGTGCCTTAATCCCTGGGAGCATGTCACTTTTACAGATTGAGCTGTTTCAGCAGAGGACATCAAGTGTTGCTCAAAAATCTTCTTCATCAATGAGCTTCAACTCAAAAGCCGTCTCGATGCAATTGCTCAATCTCTTGATGAGGAAATTGGTGATTCCCTCCAACGTCTCTACAAGGCAAAACAACACTATATTGCAAGAGAAGGTTGATGAAACCCTCGCTCTGTTTGAGCCTTCGAGAAAAAGCAAGCCTAGGTCTTTGGCGACTATAATTCGTGAACATCGGCATCGGATCGCCAATTATGACCATTTCCAGAATGAGTAAGTCTGCTCCATTGGGGCGAGGGCCGTCGAATCTGCTATCCAACAAATTAGTCGTAAAGTCAAAATCTCAGGAACTCGGTGGAATGAGAGCAATATTCCGCAGGTGCTGGTACATCCGTGTGCTTATTCTCAATAGACTTCTTGCATGAATAGCAACCCTACATTGGCCCCCCGGCCCCCCAGTCATGAGGGGCCAGGGGGCTAATGCAACCCGTAATGGATCGCGAAATAGGCAAAGGCAATAACCGCAGAAAAGGATTCATGCAAGAGGCCCAATGGCTTAATTGGTTTGCAAAGGTGACATGTTCCGTCAATACCTCTTAACTCTCAACCTGGATTTCTCACAAGCAGTTATCAGACTTACCCTAATCCTCAACAAAAAACTCAACTAAAATACAAAACTAGGGAATTAGGTGTCTAAAAAGGGGAAATACTAATCAGAAATCTTGTATACACTAGAGTATCTCTCGTAGATTGATAGATAATTCAGCTGCTAGACAATTAAATTGCCAACGATTTACCTGAAGAATTAGACATGTCATAACCTTCAAAAGCAGTGGGCAGAAGAGTTTCTTTTTTATTCTCCGAAAAAACAAGTAAGAGATCAAAACAAGCCTCATTCACCTGGCTTTCCCCAGAGATGTAACATAGACTACTCGATAATACATTGGGATATGTGTATGATGACCGCATTAGAGGATTCAGTTAAAGTAGCCTAAAAGCCTCTCCTGGTAGTAAATACAGAAAAATGTGAACTCATTGAAACGAACCTAATCTTGGGAACTATCACTCCTATATAATTCGTCCCTTCTTATATTAAAACCTTAGATTTTGGGTGATTGCTGTATATCGTAGCTAGATCGTTCGCGCTGACATACAAATAGTCCTTTACAAAGCGGTATTTTTCTTGTAAATTAAAATCTTTAGCATACGCTGGTATAGTAATTCGAAAAACTAACAAACCAGTCTAATTCGTTCAATTGCTGTTCTACGTTTTTTGACTTGAGTTCACCGTACCCTCGAACCAAATGACCTGAATTGAATCATTCAGTTTGCGCTCTCCATAACCTTACTAAACAAGTGAGTTTATGATTTTCGCCTTTCCCCTAGCCTGAATGCCAAACTATTAAGTTAGTATGCTTTATTAATGCAGAATCTAGTATTAGTAACTATTGATCGAATAAATCCTTCTATTGCCAGCATATTTGGCAATAGAAGGATTACTAAAAATGTCAGAGGGTATTTACATCAAGGAGTTGATACTAAGCTAGTTAGGAATACCGCAACCACAAATTATTGCTTTGGTTGCCAGAAGGTTATCAAAGTCGAGCAGGGGAAAGAAATTTCTCTAGACTCTTCTCGCGTAAAAGATAGCTATGTCAGGCTTCCTACAACACCCACTACCCCTAAAAGTGTTTTCTCTCAAATCTCAAATTTTAATGCAAGCTTTCCAATTAATCCCTTTCACGTTCTAGCTACATTTTATTGTCGTCGGCGCGAGCAAAAAGTGTTTTTAGTGCGTGATGGAAGTCTAGAGCAGACAAAGGGCCATGCTATTTTATGGAGATGCCTGTCAATCGCTCACTTTAACTTTGAGCATTTTCTATCCAAGAATTTCTCTGAGGTGACGTGGCTACATATCAAATCATGCAAACTTTTCGAAGCCGCTTATTTCAGCTTCGCAAATACATTGAAACAAATTAGCAATACTGTTAATGGCAAAATCCTCCTCTATAGTTCAGTAGATAAAAAGTGCCATCGAGGGTATTGCTCCATTAATGTTAAAGCTTTCCTCATTGAATCTGCATAGTCTCCCAATCAAGCCCATGCAGAACGACAGTATTTGAATTTATACCAAGGAGATTATCAACAATGAAAAAATGGTAGACAAAGATTCAGTAAACTATGCTCAGCTGATTCATTTATGAACTCTTTGTCCACGAAAGGAGACCAGCCCTTAATCAAGGAGTTCAAAGACTGAAAGCATAGCTCGAATACCTTTTTAGAGAGCAGCCCCCGACGCCAATCTTAGACTGCTCTCTTGTCTTTTAACCAAGCACCTACATTTAAGGAGCCTTAACCAATGCTAGCAGAATTCTATCAAAATCAGACATTTATCACCAAATAAATCCTGTTTCTAACGTTTTGACGCTTTCAAGGCGTAGATTCGGCGAGTACTTAAGTTTTTTTTGTTGTGGATGTCAATTAGTTGACAGAATCAAGTATTGATAGTGGTTCCATATATTTCTTTGATAAACGGCCCCGACGCCAATTTGAGGCCGTTTTCTCCAAGTACTTAATCATCAAAATAGGATAGCCGAAATGAAAGTTGCTGTTATTGGTCCTAAAGGTTTGCCTGCGAAACAGGGTGGGATAGAGCATCACTGCTCAGAGGTTTATCCACGGATGGTTGCACAAGGCACCTCAGTTGTGTTGTTTGCACGTTCTTCCTATACAAATTTTCCTTGGTTTCAAAGATATGACTATGAAGGTGTAGAGGTTGTAAATCTTCCCAGCCTATGGTTGCGCGGCATCGATGCTTTTATCTCTTCATTGTTAGGTTCAGTTTCAGTCTGCTTAGGGCAATACAATATTGTTCATTTCCATGCCTTAGGACCTGCCTTGTTTTGTTGGTTGCCAAAACTAGTCCCTTTTGTAAAAAAACCAAAGATCGTAGTGACTTGTCAAGGATTAGACTGGCAGCGGGCAAAATGGGGGAAATTTTCTAGTACGCTAATTCGTTTAGGCGAAAGATCTGCTGCTCTCTTTGCCGATGAAATTACAGTTGTATCGAGAGACTTAGAAGCTTATTTCTGGCAAACCTATCAAAGGAAAACTGTTTATATTCCCAACGCTCCAGCAAGCTATTCAGACTCAGATCCGGACTTTAAATTTGGCACTTCACTAGGATTGGAATCAGGAAAATACATTGTCTTTTTAGGTCGACTTGTTCCTGAAAAACGTCCAGAGCTTTTGATAGAAGCTTTTAAGCAGCTAGATGAAAAGGGCGACTGGAAGCTAGTTCTTGTTGGTGGTGTCAGTGACACATCTTCTTATCAAAGAGAGTTAGTCCAAAGGGCAGAGCAAAGTCAAAATATAGTTTTTGCTGGTGAGCTAAGAGGAAAGTTGCTGGCTGAGATTGTCAGAGGAGCAGGTTTGTTTGCATTGCCATCTGATCTTGAAGGTCTGCCGTTAGCCATGTTAGAGGCTATGCGAGAAGGAGTTCCTATCTTGGCTAGCGATATTTTAGCTCATCGACAACTACTAGGTAATGATAGAGGAATTCTTTTTCAAGCAGGTAATTTATCATCTTGCGTTGAGAAAATGCAGTTTTCTTTAGGCAATCTTGAACAACTTTCATCGATGGCTATAAATGCAAAGAAGCATGTCGCAGAACATTACACGTGGGAAAAAGTTACTACTGAAAACTTAGATGTTTACTCTACACTATTAGCCCTTAATTCAAGAGAGGATATACCTAGAGAAACTGTTACGAGAGCATAAAAAATGTTAACGCAAGGGAATGTGAGTGAGGCTAATCTATTAAGAATCTATTAAGAACCTATTTGATTGCTAATCTTGAGTTTAATGACTTCTGTTCTAATGATGAGAGTAAATCTACTTCTATAAAATTGTTTTCCAGAAGTAAAATATTATTATTTTTGGTTTCTTGCTTTTAACAGCTGAGTCTAAGGTCATTTCTGATTTGTAGTTCTATCTTGAATTGATTATTTTTTGTTGATATGGACCAATCTATTTCTAAAATATTAAAGGTAGCTTACAGAAACCGCTGGGCAGCCGCAGGGGCATTTCTCTCAGTATTTGGAGGGCTGTTGATTTACATATTAATTACGCCTCGCATGTACTCTGCTAAAGTCCGTTTGATGTTAGACGAGAAACCTGCAACAAGCATCTCGCCACTAGGGCGGGATCTTGCACAGCCTCCTGGTAATAGTAATAAAGCGCTTGCAACTCAAGAAGAGTTAGTTCGCTCTAAAAAAGTCTTATCTAAGGCCATTGCCCTTTACCAACAAAGCACAGATAACAATCTTGCAGAGGAAATTACTTTTGGTGCTGTTAAAAATGAACTAGAAACCCAAGTTGTTCCGGGTACTCAGATCATTGAGATTAGCCTCAATCATGTGGACCCTAGTACAACTGCTGCTCTATTGAATTTGATAGCAACAGGTGTAGTAGAGGAGAATGCGGAAACCATTCGCTCAGAAGCGAGGGCAACCCGACAGTTCTTAGAAAAACAAATCCCGCATAGACAACAGCAACTGGTAAGTATTGAAGCAGCCATTAGCCAATTTAAACAGAAATACAATATTGTTTCTCTGGGAGACACTGATAATAAGCGGCTAACGCAGAGTATCGCTGATGCAGAGAAAGTTGCTGAAGACATTTCTGCTCAGATTCGTCAGACTCAGGCAAGAAATATTGCTCTAAGTCAGGTGACAGGCAGGAGTACACCGCAAGCAACATATGAATCTACTAAAGCTGGACAAGATCCAGAGTTAATCAGTTTGAGAAGCAAACTTGCTGATTTAGAATCTCAATTAAATCTAAAACGAGAAAGCTTAACTGAAGAGCACCCTGATATTCAAAAACTCTTAAATGAAAGAAGTGCCGCTCAGATTCTATACCAGGAAAAGCTATCAAGCTTATCTGATAATCAATCTGGGACCCAAAATCCTAATGAAGTTGCTGCTGATAAAGTCACTCAGGAACTATCGGAAAAATTGATTCTCAGTGATGTCGAACAGAAGGAATTAAGGCAAAAACTACTCTCTACTGAAGCCTATATTTCTAGTTTGAATGATCGTCGTCAACAATTTCCAGTTTTAGAAAAGACTTTAGCATCGCTGACTCGGCAAATGGAAACTGCAACTCAGTCGGTAAAACTGCTGAAGCAGAAGTTGGATGAAGCTCGCATTGCAGAAGCTCAGTTAGTTAGTAATCTTAGAATTATTGAGGAAGCTACAAAGCCAAGTTTACCAACGTCTCCAAATGTTCCTAGCTTACTGCTTTTAGGTACTGTAGCAGCCTTTGCATTTTCAGTAGGAATCATCTTATTAATTGAGGGACTAGATGGTCGCTTAAGAGATCTTGAGGATCTTGAAGCGTTTACCGAACTTCCCTTGCTAGGTTCAATACCTAAGCAAAGAAATGGCATTTTTAGATCTACACCATCTGCAGATTTATGTAGTGATCCTGCTCTCCTTGAAACGTTTAGATTACTTTCCAAGAACGTCCAGCATCAGATCAATAGAGAGAGCAATGTTCTAATTATTACAAGTGCGATATCTGGCGAAGGAAAATCATATGTTGCTTCTAATTTGGCAGTTGTTTCGGCAATGCTATCGAAAAAAACTTTGCTAGTTGATGCAGATATCTTTCGGCCTTCAATCCATTCTATTTTCCAAAGTCCCCTTGAACCTGGATTGCTAGATATCCTAAATAGTAATTCAGCCTCAGAAGAGGAAAGTGCAAGCTTAGCTATTCAACGTACGTCGGTTAGGAATCTTTCAGTTATGACTGCTGGAAAGCCCTCTCAAGATCGCCTATTTCCTTTTGAGTTAGAGAATGAAAATGTAAGCAGCTTATTAGAAAAGTTATCCCGAAATTATGAATTGGTTATTGTCGATACTCCACCAGTAATGTCTTGTGCAGATGCCCTTACCCTTTGCCATGGCCATCAAGCTGTCATGGTTGCTAAGCTTGATTTAACACCTAAGAGTATCTTAAAGAAAGCCATTGATACATTTAATTCTAATAATGCAAAATTAATTGGTTTAGCCATTAATGGAGATGCTTCAAAGAATAATGACTATTACCAATATTTACAGAAAGACTATGCCCTTGCCTCTTGACTTAAGAATCAATCTCTAGTTTTATTCGAAAATACTTAAAATTATAGATGTTTTATATTTCTATTTATGGCTTTAGATACTAAAAACAAGTTGAAGCTAGGTGTCTTTTTGTTATCTGTAGCTATTTGCATATTAACGGCTATTTTGGGTGAGCTTAGCTTGCAGTTGCTAGTGCTAGTATCTGTAGGAATACTAGTAATTATCTACTTTTTTTCTGAATTTGAGAAATCGGTTCTTGGCCTGCTCATTATTCGCAGTTCTCTCGATCTATTTTCTGCACAACAATTACCAGCACTTTATGGTGTTGGCATTGAGTTTCTAGCTATCTTATTTGTCATCGTCTTGATTATTACAGGTCATTCTATACAGACTGACAAGTTTTGGCTTTTCTTGATGAGCTGGGCTCTCTTTCAAAGCATGTGGTTAATTTTAATGCTTGTCGGTGGGTTAGGATTTGATGATTCCTACTTATCGGAGAGCATACGTGAATGGGTTCGCTTGCTTTTGTGGCCAACGATATACCTACTAGTAATGCAACTGAAAGGGAGAGTCTCACCAAGTCGCATAATTTCATCAATGTTTTTCTCTCTTCCCATCCCCCTAGTCGTTGCCCTATATCAAATTCGTTCAGGTGAATTAAGAGTTTTTTCTACTTTTGGACATGCAAATGCCTTTGCAACTTTTTTATTACTTTTTATTGTTCTGGCTTGGTGGAAATTGAATAATACTCAAGGCCATAAGTGGCTTTGGATAGCATTAATAAGTACACTAGCCTTCTTTCTGGTCAGTACAAAAGCATTATTCAGCTTAGTTATGCTTTCTATCTGTATGTTAGTGATCACTATCTCTAAAGTTAGTCCTTTGAAATTAATCAGTGGATTACTCCTCATAGTTTTTGTGATTGGTCTATTTGCTAGCTCAGAGTTCGGTCAGGAGCGTCTTGAGTCAGTTCAGAAAACGCCTCTAGGAAATCCAGAAATTACAGTATCGCGAGCAATTCTAAATTCTGAGATTGATAGCAATAGCTTTAATTGGCGACTATCTCAATGGCATAAAGTTCTTAAAGCTTGGGAAAAACATCCAAACTTTGGCTATGGCTTGGGCTTAAGTATGCAATCAATAGATAGTAAGTATCTCCCTCACAATGAATATATCCGAGCTATGGTAGAAGGAGGGATTGTAGGTCTTGGAGCCTTCTTAACCTTCTTTATTGCTCTATTCTTGCGTACTTTAAATCTCTATAGATCTGCTTCTGACCATAAACCACGCCAAGATCTATGTCTAAGTTTGTCTGCTCTAATCGCTGCCACTATGATTGGAATGATCACTGAAAATATTTGGGGCCATACTGTTTTTCTCTTCTACTTCTTTGCTTTACTACCAATTACAGGATGGGAGTGGACAGACGACAGTATATCGAGCAGTAAAATAACATCATTTCCATAAAAAACTTCTACTTCTTGAACATACTATTAATTAAATAACCAATCAATAAAAGGTTTAACATACATGTTTGGTATCAAATCTAAACTTAATATTGAGCACATAACTCCAGATCTATATGTAACCTATCTAGTTAAATATATCTACCAGAATTTTTTTCTTCAATCAAGGGATAATCATCAATCTTTATTTATTATTGGTTGTCAGCGGTCTGGCACAAGTTTGATTAATCGTGTTTTTGCAAGAGACCTCAATGTCCGTGTTTATAGAGAGTCAAGTCGTTTATCATCAAATGATCCATCTCCTATTGCAAAAAACAAGCTGAGATTAAATTCATTCAATGAGATGAAAGCTACGTTAGACAAAGACAAAGCCCCAATTATTGTCTTTAAACCTCTAGTAGAAACACAAAACACTCTAGAGATATTAGATTTTTTCCCAGAAGCAAAGGCATTATGGATGTACAGACATTACAAAGATGTTGTTAATTCTTTGTTGAAAAAATTTAGTGTAAATGTCGGCATTCGAAACCTTAAGTCTATCGTTGAGAACAACCAAGAAAATTGGTATTCAGAGAAAGTTCCTGAAAATATTCGTAGAGTGGTAATACAGCATTTCTCTGAACAGATGAGTCCTTATGATGCAGCAGCTTTATTCTGGTTTGTTCGCAATCAGCTGTTTTATGAATTACAGCTTGATAGTAATCCACGTGCTTTGATGTGTCGTTATGAAGATCTTGTCACTCAACCGGATCAAGTCATGCATTGTATTTATGAGTTTATAGGAGCTCAATATAACGATAAAAATAGTTGGGAAGTGCATTCCAATTCAGTCAAAAAAGGTCATTTAGTTCAACTTTCACCAGTGATCGAGCAGCTTTGTGATGATCTGTTGAGGAAGCTAGAAAACACATATAATAATCAGAACGTATTACAAAGGAAGCCAGTTGAGATGCTCCATCAATAAGTGGTTTCCTAGAATGAAGAAAATCTCATTTATTTAGAGACAGTGAGCTAGGGAAGCAGAGAAAAGTGAGCACTTTAATCAGCAATATTTTCCAAGACTGGCAAGCAAATCAAAAAACAAGTCTCAAATCCCGGCTAATTCTGCTAATGTTCCGTTTAGCTCAAATTTCGGGCCAGTTGCCTGCTCCTTTATCAATATGTCGACTAATCTATCAAGTATTCGCGGAAGTATTGCTTGGAATTGAGTTGCCTTGGAATACTCAGGTTGGTTCTAGTCTGCAGCTTCAGCATGGTACAGCTTTAGTTGTGAATTGCGATACTAAGATTGGTTCCAACTGTATTTTGCGACATTCCACAACGATTGGTAACAAAATACTACCGGATGGCTCTGTGAGTGATTCTCCTACTATTGGAGACCACGTTGAGATTGGGGCCCATGTCGTCATTATCGGTCCCGTAAAAATTGGAGAGTATGCGGTGATTGGTGCTGGTTCTGTCATAGTTAAAGATGTTCCATCTAGGACAGTCGTAGCTGGAAATCCTGCGAAAGTTATACGTAAGCTTGAGGACTGTGTAGATGTCGATAGCCCTAGAGCGCTTATTTCAGAATCTCCCATCACAACTAATGAGCTTAGTACACCAGGGGCTGGAAGTTGAGTCTAAAGTATGTTGACTTATCCATATATAGAGAAGCTCAATTCGAAACAGACGCCATTAGGTGTAGTGGTATTTAATGATTATACGATTGTAATTTTACTGTCAATAGAGCTTGTTGATAATTTTTTAGCTTTCATTCGTTTTTTATTGATCATTAGCTGTCAAAAAATTGTTGGCAATTGTGTTAGCGGTTATGTTGAAATCCTCCGGGGCATTGAAATTATTACCATGATCTATGATCAAGGGGAATCTTTGAGAAACGTGTTTTGTGGATTAGTGAGTTGGACTTTAAAATATCTCTTGTGTGCAAGGTGTCTTAGAAAAGAGGAAAGTTTTTGGAGGCATTGTTATACCATGTCATAATCTTCAGGTTTTAGTCACAATTTTACTAATTACTCCAACTTTATACCGAGAGCAACAGCTTTTTGGTGGAGTCTGGATAGAGTCCATCTTTTCATCTATTGACCACCGACTAAACAATGACTAGTTTTCAACTGAAGCAATCATGTTCTCTCCACTTCAAACGTTCTGCGGAGTTTTATTGAATGCCTAAAGTCTCTGTTATTATCACAACTTACAATTCAATGCCTTACTTCCCAGAGACTTTAACTAGTGTGTTAAGGCAATCCTTTACTGACTTTGAGATTATTATTATTGATGACGGTAGCACTGATCAAACTACTACTTGGACTTCCCAGATTAACGATCCTCGAGTTAAGCTAATTTCTCAATCTAATCAAGGTGTTTCTGTCGCGCGCAATACAGGGATTAGCCATGCCCAAGGGAAGTATCTTGCTTTCTTGGATGGGGATGATCTTTGGAAGACCACTAAATTAGAACAACAAGTTCGACTGTTAGACGATTACTCTGAAATCGGTTTAGTCCACACTTGGCTAGCCTTGATCGATGAACAGAGTCATCTTACCGGCAGGGTCATGCAACCTGTTGCAGAAGGGGAAGTTTGGCAACAGATTATTGAAAATAATATGGTCGCCTGCTCTGCAGCAATGGTCCGTCGATGTTGTCTAGAAAAAGTCGGAGGTTTTGATCCTGATCTACTAGTTGCCGAAGATTGGGACTTATGGATTCGACTAGCTGCGTCTTATCCATTTGCTGTTATTAGAAAACCTTTAGTTGAATATCGTCTTCATACTCAAAGTAAATCAAAACGGTATCCAGCAATGGTCCAAAATTTTCATGTCATTATTGAACGTGCCTTTGAGTCTGTGCCCTATGAACTCTTACATCTTAGGAATCGGAGTTATGGTCGAGTGAATTTGTGTATTGCTTGGAAATGTATACAAAGGAGTGATCCAGAGTTTGAAATGGCTACCAATTTTTGTCATCAGGCATTACTGCACTATCCACAACTGCGATTTTCTCGGGAATATATACGTCTAATAACTGCTATTAAGTTAATGCAGTGGTTTGGCCCACAGAATTATAGTTGGCTCCTTAACCGATTTAATACTTTGCGAAGACGACTGGCTACATCTAGCAGCTCATAAGCCCTCTCTAGAGTGCTCCTATTCTATAGAATTTAACATGCCTTTAAAACTACCCATTCCCATTCAAAAATTCTTGAAAGCTACCCGCTTATGGCAAGAGAATCGTCTGATTTTGCAAGAGTTCAAACACTTTCGAAATATTACTCTTGCAGCAGTTTTATTCTCTTTAGTAGCTGCTTTAATGGCAGGCTCAACAATAGCCCTTATTGGCATCTTTTTGCAAGGGCTCACTAATCCTACTGAACCCCCTATCCAAACCGGTATCAGCTGGTTTGATATTCTGATATTGGGTACTCAAGCATCCTCATCAGAAAGAATTTTCCGGCTATCTGCCTTGATTTTAGCTGTGATCTGGCTACAGTCCTGTTTTATGTATTTAGGACTGTTATATTCTAGATTAGCTTCCATTAACCTCACTGATCGTCTGCGGAAAAGTCTTTTTGAACAGTTACAGGATCTCAGTTTGAGTTTCTACTCAACAACGCAACCGGGTGAGTTAATCAATAGTATTCGTGGAGAGACCAATCAACTTCAGCAAGCGTTTAATGTTGCGTCGATATTCATCACAAAAGGTTCTACGTTGCTTGTATACATAACCTTAATGTTTATCTTGTCATGGCAACTTTCTATAGCTGCATTTATGGTTTTTGGCTTGCTGTCCGTAGGGGTCTCAACAATTACGGCGAGGGTAAGAGAAGCAAGCTTTGATGTTCCCGAAGCAAATGGTCAGTTCTCATCAACAACACTTGAGTTTATTAATGGGATCCGCACCGTCCATGCTTCAGCAACCCAAGACTTTGAGCGTAAACGCTTTCATCACGCAACTAAGCGAGTTGTCAATGCTACTACTAAAGTTGCTAGACTTTCAAATTTAGTGGGTCCCCTTACGCAAGGCATCTCAGGCACAATGCTCATACTTATGGTTGCAATTGCGTTCAAAACTTTGGTAGAAAGTGGCCAGATGCGAGCAGCCACACTACTTACATTTTTGCTGACCCTATCCCGAACGATGCCAGTAGTGACTCAAATCAATGGAGCTTGGACAAAACTCAATGCTTTTCAAGGCGCATTTCACAATATTAAAGAGCTTTTAAGACGAGATGATAAACCCTATCTAAAGAATGGTAAGTTGCCATTCTCGGGTTTAAAACATTCTATTGACTTTGTCTCTGTAGACTTTAGCTACACTACTGATGAGTTCGTCCTGCACGATCTGACCTTATCAATTGCTAAAGGACATACTACTGCTTTAGTGGGAGCCTCTGGTGCAGGGAAAACAACATTAGCTGATTTGATCCCAAGGTTTTATGACCCTACAGAAGGGAAAATTTTGGTTGATGGGACTGATTTGCGTGAGTTTGACGTTCACTCATTACGAAAGCAGCTAGCGATTGTAAGCCAAGATACGTTTATTTTTAATGCTTCTGTTCGATATAACATTGCCTATGGTTTAGAAGACATTGACGAGAAAGCTATATGGGAATCTGCAAGGCAAGCTAACGCACTTGAGTTTATACAAAAACTACCTCAAGGGCTAGAAACGCCTTTAGGCGATCGCGGTGTCCGGTTATCGGGTGGGCAACGGCAGCGAATTGCAATTGCTCGAGCCTTATTGCGCAATCCAGAAATTCTCATTTTAGATGAAGCAACTAGTGCTTTAGATTCAGTGACTGAGCGATTAATTCAGCAAGCTTTAGAGAAACTTGCCAAAGGACGCACCGTCATTGCAATTGCTCACCGGCTTTCTACCATCATCAATGCTGACCGAGTTGTCGTGCTTGAGCAAGGCCGGGTTGTGGAACAAGGTAAGTACCAAGAATTACTCAGTCAACAAGGAGAGCTTTGGAAATATCACCAAATGCAGTTCACAGCAGGGCAATCTATCTAAATTTTGGATATTAGTTTTTATATAAAAACGCAAAATCAATTATAATGCCAAGAAATAATATAATATTGAGTCGAAAAATGTACTAGTTAAAACAGTTGTATAGATAAAACTACTAAATTTTTTTGTTATAGATAAATTAGGGAACCCGCACAAATGTTAAACGCAGCTGACAATCGATCTATAGATGATTCAGTATCTCGAACAGGGACAATTAAGCTAGGACTGATTGCCAATGAATTTTACGATTTGTCTTTAGGCAGGATGGGTGGCTTTGGGGTTGCAATTCGCCAAGTTGCTGACCTATTCAACAAGAATCAAAATCTAGGTGTTGAGCCAGTTTTTATTGCTGGAAATTTATCGAATGTCAGTGACCAAACTGAAGTAGTAGCTCATGGGACTCGCCTTTTACTGTTGCCACAGGACAAATCCAAACGCACTCAGCAGTTAAAAGATGAAAAGTTCGATATTATCCTAACAATGGATTATCGGTATAATTACCGCCCAATTATCGAGTCTTTACCTCGTGTTCCCGTTGTTATTTGGGTTCATGATCCTAGAACCCCTTATGATATGAAACGAATAGAAAGCACTCGCATCCCTGGACAGGGAGACAATGTTCCCCAAGGACTAAAGCCAGTAAACTGTACATCTCTTTCAGAGGTTGTAAAAAAATCAAGTTCTTTATTCTCTAAACGGTCAATATTATTTGCTCAGCCTGCTGCTTATTACGAAGAGAAAGTGGTTGGCACTTACGGTGTTCAACCTCCAGAAATCACTTTCTTACCAAATATTATTGAACATATTATTGAGGAACCCGCCAATATTGTAAAAAGTGAGCGTCCGAGTGTGGTATTTCTAGCCCGTCTCGATCCCTACAAACGTCCATGGTTATTTGCCGAACTTGCTACTTATTTCCCTAATGTAGATTTCATCTTTATGGGTAAAAATCATTTTCAAGGGCTAGGGGCTTGGGAGCCAGACTCTCTTCCTAGTAATGTAAAAATGATGGGTCATATTGATGGGGAAGAAAAAATCCAGCTCCTTTCTTCCGCATGGGTTTTAGTCAATACCTCCATTCATGAAGGGCTTGCAATTAGTTTTCTGGAAGCACTGATGTGTGAAACGCCAGTTCTAAGTTGTGTCGATTCTGAGAACGTTGTTTCACGATATGGGATTTATGTCGGTAGATGGGATGGTTCTGGGCGTGAAGCAGTACCAAGATTTGTTGAAGGTTTACAACGACTCTTAGATGACAAGGACTTACGAAATCGCTTAGCGAGTCAGGGTAAGAGATGGGTGAAAGAAACTCATAATAGATCTCAATTTATTAAGTCATTTCAGTATCTTTGCCAACAAGCAGGGGTAACGGCGAAGAAATCATAAACTTAAATAGAGGTAAGTTATCAAAATAGCTCATCAATATAGCTTTTGATATATATAAAATATCCTCAATTCGGAGTGCTTACATAATTATCTGTAAATTGAAAGGTAGTCTGAGGGGCTAAGCATCAAAATGATAATGCCGAATTTTCTAATTATTGGTGCACCTAAAGCAGGTACGACTTCTCTGTATCATTACTTAGATGAACATCCGCAAATATATATGAGTCGGCATAAAGAACCTCGTTTTTTTGCGTTTGAAGGGGAGTCTAACTTCAGAGGACATGAGGTGCATCGATATAAGATTGTTACCGATCTCGACGCTTATCAGAAATTATTTACTAAAGTCACCAATGAGACAGCCATTGGTGAAGCTTCGACTTGGTATCTAGGCTCCAAAAAGGCACCTGAGAAGATAAAGCACTATGCCCCTAATATCAAACTAATTGCCATTTTGCGTAATCCCATAGAGAGAGCGCACTCACACTATTGGCACTTGTATAGAAAAAATTTGGAGCCACTAAACACCTTCAAAAAGGCAATTGAGGCTGAAGAACGACGAATGGACTGCGGTTGGCTCCCAGATTGGTACTATACTACCGAGGGTTTCTATTATAGACACCTTAGTCGCTATATGGATCTATTTTCTGGGGATCAAATTAAAGTCTATTTGTACGAAGATTTTTGCTCCAATCCTCATTATATATTGAAAGATATCTTTCAATTCTTAGAGGTAAGTGATGATTTTTTGCCAGACATAGGAAGAAAATATAATGTAACTAATGTAAAGAAGTCAAAAATCATAGATCAATTGATTAATAGACCTAGTAAATCAAAGCAGGTGCTAGGCTCTTTTATAAATCCAAAAATCAAGGAGCAAATAAGGTCCATGCTGACGAGTTACAATGTTGGGAGTAGGCCACAGAAAATTCCAGAAGAATCTAAAGAGAAACTATTCCAAACGTTTAAAGATGATATTTTACAGTTGCAATCTCTCCTAAACAAAGACTTGTCATCTTGGCTCTCTGCTGACTAATTTACATATTTAATAGTCTAGTTTTTTGATGTAAATTAAATTTCGATCTACATTATGCTTTAATAAGTTAGACTTTTACTATAAGCTAACAAATTGAGTGGCCAAGGATTGCTACTTCATTGATTAGCTGCAAGTGATTTAAAGGTGAGAATCGATTGAGGTTTAAACGCTCAAAATCTTTCAAGATGCTGACTACTTTTGAGATGACCTATAAAGTAATTAGCTAATGACTGAAAGGTTGAAGGGTAAATGTTTTTCTCTTAAAACGTTCACCATAGGATTTGGCAAATAGCGAAATAACTTAGCTTTTTAGTTAGTGTATCGCCAGAATCGTCTCTGACATTTGGAAGTCAGAACTAATAGATTCTTTCAGTTAATTGACTTGTCTGAGTTGCTTGCCTATGACAAAAAAGGTTATTGATTTCACATGAAAATGCCTAATTTCTTGATAATTGGCGCTGCAAAATCTGGCACAACATCACTTTACTCATACCTTAATCAACATCCCCAGATTTATATGAGTCCTGTAAAAGAGACAAACTTTTTCGCCTTTAAGGATGAAAAAGTTGCCTTCAAGGGTCCAAATGATATGCAACAAACCTATATTACAAGTATACGTGAATATCAGTCTTTATTTGAAGATGTTACTGATGAAATTGCTGTTGGCGAAGCATCCCCAATGTACTTGCGAGTCCCGAAAGCAGCTTATAACATCAAAAGATATTTACCTACAGTCAAGTTGATTACAATTCTACGGAACCCAGTTGATGCAGCGTATTCAAGATTCAGAAGTTATGTGATTCGAAAAGAACGAATTACAAGCTTCTCTAAAGCTTTAGAAGCAGAAGAAGAAAGAATAAATCATGGATGGTCTCCTCGTTGGTTTTATAAGCAACAGGGGTTCTATTACTCTCAACTAAAGAAATTCTATGAGTTATTTGATTACTCTCAGCTGAAAGTTTACTTATATGATGACCTTATCTCTAACCCCAATCATGTTCTTTATGATATTTATAAATTTCTTCAGGTAAATGAAGCATTCAAAGCAAATGTGGCTACTATATCTAACCGAACATTAAATCCGAGAAGCCTGACATTATATAGAACTATTCATGGCAAGAATAGGATAGGACAAACAATTAAACCAGTTTTAGGAA
Source organism: Acaryochloris sp. IP29b_bin.148 (assembly GCF_028285565.1). Lineage (GTDB taxonomy): Bacteria > Cyanobacteriota > Cyanobacteriia > Thermosynechococcales > Thermosynechococcaceae > Acaryochloris. The sequence goes on along the minus strand of NZ_JANQOY010000198.1, from coordinate 12,966 downwards.
AGCGGCCAATAAAGTCTTTTATCCCATTCCTTGACTCAGTTAATATGGCTAAAAAGGCGAGGCCTCTTTCTATAGAAACAAGGAAGAGATTAGTTCAAGTTTACAAAAATGATATTTCAAGTCTACAAAATTTGATTAATAAAGATTTATCTCATTGGCTGCAAACGGGAGGTTTTTAATTTTTAGATAGGTGATTTTTAAAAGCTTAAATATTATTCTCATCAAGGTAACAAGGAGTAGAACTTGTGTATGCACCAATATTCATTGTTGGCTGTGAGCGTTCAGGGACAACTTTGCTTCGACTGATCCTAAATCAAAGTCCTGAGTTACATATCCCAGGTGAATCATGGTTCCTAAAAAAGCTGAATGCTAATCATGAAGTATATGGAGACTTTAGTAAACCTTATCAGCGGTGGTTTTTTATTCGGGATCTCCAACTAAATAATGCAACTCAAGACACTTATACTTTTGATATTTTTCAGCTATCTATAGATGAAGCTGAAAAAGTAATTGAAGATGTTTCACCAACAGATTTCTTTGGCGCTTCGTCGGCTTTGTTTCAAGCTTCAGCATGCAAGCACGGTAAGCAGAGATGGGCTGATAAAACGCCAAGACATGTGATCCAACTTCAGTGGTTAGCTAATGCTTATCCTAGTGCAAAATTTGTACATGTTATCCGAGATGGCCGAGATGTTGCTCTTAGTTTAGTGAAAGCAGGTTGGGCAAACAATATTCAAGAGGCGGCAGGTCGGTGGCAACAGCGAGTTCGCTCAGGAATAGATGAGGGAAGAAAATTAAGAAGCACACGATATTATGAACTTCAATACGAGAGCTTGGTAACCCAGCCTGAAGCCGTTTTGAAGGACCTTTGCCATTGGGTTGACATAGAATATTCCTCTAAAATGCTGCAACATCATAGCCAGGCTACTGAACATATTAATAGGGACTGGCATCTCCATGAGATGGTTGCAAAACCTATTAGTTCTGACCATGCCTATAAATGGAAGAAGAAACTAACTAATCTGCAAATAGCAGAAATAGAGGGAGTTGCAGGGGTAATGTTGGAAGAACTAGGTTATGAACTAGCGAGCAAAGCAATATTTCAATTGTCTGATAAAATTCGTCGGTATTCAACTAAGATCTCTAAAAAAGCAAGTCATTATATACTTAATTATCAGACATAGTATTTTATGCATTCTTAGCTATTTCTACTTATGGAAATATTTTAGATTTAGATACTTGAACAATATAATAATGGACATTGCGTTTATTGTTGGGAAATTTCCAGTTGCATCTGAGACCTTTATCCTAAACCAAATCATTGGGCTAATTGATCGAGGTCATAATGTTGATGTGTATGCTAAATCCCCCAATCAAAAAGGGGTTATCCATCAAGATATTGAAGTATATCAATTACAGAACTCTACATATTATGATATTTCTTTGTCTTCTAACCTTGTTAAACGTCAATTCCAGAAGATAAAAGTCTTGCTAGAGTGTAGTTGGGCTAATCCTAGGGTTTCACTTTATTACCTAAATCCCTTGCAGTTTGGAAAACAAGCGATTACGTTAAATAGACTCTGTTTAGCAGCTCCAGCAATTATTAATAAAAAATCAAAATATGATGTTATTCAATGCCATTTTGGCCTCAATGGCTTGAGGGGGCTTTCACTAAGAAACCTTAAAATTCTTCAAGGGAAATTAGTTGTAACCTTCCATGGTTCTGATGTTAGTAAGCAGCTAAAACAGTACGGCAATGATATTTATACTACTTTGTGGTCTGAAGCAGATTATTTCCTGCCCATTAGCGAGCATTGGAAAGATAAAATAATTTCACTTGGTTGTGATGAGCATAAGACGACTGTTCACCATATGGGAATAGATTGTAGTCGATTTAAATTCAAGACTAGATCTCTTCAAGCTGACTTGAAGGTACAGTTTGTCTCCGTATGCCGATTAGTTGAAAAGAAAGGGATTGAATATAGCATTCGTGCGATCGCAGCTCTAGTAAAGACTCATCCGAATGTTCAGTATACAATTGTTGGAGATGGCATCCAACGCGAATACTTACAACACTTGATTCGAGAGCTTGGTATGGAACAGTATATTCATTTGCTTGGATGGAAGAGGCAAGATGAAGTGGTACAAATTCTTGATCAGTCAGATATACTTGTTGCTCCCAGTATTACCAGTCAGAACGGAGATCAAGAAGGTATCCCTGTGGCACTCATGGAGGCTATGGCAATGGGAATGCCTGTTGTCAGCACTTTCCATAGTGGTATTCCTGAACTTGTGAAAGATGGCGTATCTGGGTGTTTAGTACCTGAAAAAGATGTTGATGGTCTATTAATAAAACTGAAATATCTGGTCGAGAATACAGAGGAGTGGGCTAAATTGGGTAAAGCTGGTCGTGATTATGTCGAGGACTCCTTCAATATTCAAATCCTCAATAATCATCTTGAAACTCTATACAAAAAATTAATTCATTAGAGATAAAGCTTAGAAGATTTTTTGCTTAGGATAAATATTCTATTGAATTAGGAAATTAATATTTATAGATATAAGGACTATTAGTACTTTAGTAAATTAATGTTTTAGAGCTATGAAAAATCTAATTTTTCTTATGCAAAAACTTCAAGGAAAGATAGCACGAACAGTGCAATCTTTAAATAATAAGCAGGTAAGACAAATAACTCCCTCAAATAATGACTATTGGGAAAAGAGGAAAACTTTAGATTATTATAAAAAAGTTATTAAGCTTGCTAAAAAGCATTCACCTGAAGCTCAGTCAGTGATAGACGTTGGTACACATATTTCACAAACTATTACTCGCTTAGATTGGATTCCTGATAAGACCGCGATCGATTTAAAACATTTGCCCGAGATTCCAGGTGCTCGAAATATTCAATGTGACTTTATGACATTTAAGCCAGAACAAAGGTATGACCTGGTTTTATGCTTGCAGGTTTTGGAACATCTTGATTGCCCGGAATTATTTACTGATAAGTTACTAAAAATTGGTAAAAAAGTTATTATCTCTGTCCCTTACAAGTGGCCAGAGGGTCAATGTCAGTATCATGTTCAAGATCCTGTTGATGAAGACAAACTTTTAAGCTGGACACACAAATCGTGGATTGAAATGGCTATTGCACATGATCGAGCTAAGCGGATGGTTGCCGTTTTTGATGGTTCTCTAAGCTAGTCAAATCCGCATAAAAAACCTTAGTCTATATTCGATTTGCTCCTTGACTTACTGCTGCTTCCTAGCAGCAGCTAACTTATCCCTTCTTTTGTAAAAAAATAATATTAAATTAAGTCATCTAATGCAATGGAAACACATGAGTTAAAGAATTATAAAATGGGAGTGTCGGTTATTATTCCAGCTTATAATCGAATTTCCATGCTAGAAGATGCACTCCACAGTGCTTTAGCCCAAGATTACACTGGTGAAGTTGAAATTATTGTCGTTGATGACAACTCGCAAGATGGTACATCAGAAATTGTTAGGGAAAAATATCCAACCGTTGAATTAGTGAGCCTTAAACAAAATGTAGGTGCTTATGCAGCAAGAAATATAGCACTGCGGCAGGCCCAAGGCCAATATATTGCTTTCCTCGATTCTGATGACTTATGGGAAAAAGAATATCTTTCTACACAACTTCTGGCTTTAGAAAGTCAAGTTAAGCAATTTTGTGTCAGTGCTTTAGTCAGTTGGTATGTCTCTACTGGCCAAAGAGTTGTGAAATCGCAAAAGCCAAAACTTAAAAAATATACTTCTGCATTACATCATCTTCTGTCTGGAGGAAGCTTTATTTTTACACCCACATCAGTTGTCTTTCCCCGTGGGTTATTTGATGACGTCGGTTTATTTGATGAAACGCTGCGAATGGCAGGTGATACCGATTTTTATATTCGCTGTCTACTAGCAGGGTATGAACCTATTTTTACCGAAGAACCTATGGCGATAAGAAGAATGCATGGCAAAGGTCAACTTACAGGGGTTAGCAACATTGAAACTCGCAAAGCAGGTCGAATAGAGCGGGCAACAAAGTACTATCCCTTGATACCTGAAGTAAATAGAGTTGTTCCAATAAAAAGGATCTATGCTGAAATTCATTCTTACTTTTCAAGCCGATATTTTCAGGAGAAATATCTATATCAGTGGATAGCAACCTCTATGAATGCTGCAGCGTATGACCCTATTTTTGCAATGTCTAGCTTAGTTGGCGATATTAAAAACTTCCTGCGCTATCGTCTCCAAATCTGATAGGGAACATTTTCTCACCATGCCTAGTCCTAAAAAGGCTGAAAAGATTATTCCTTGATTGCAGTATATCTAAAGATACTAAGGGATATACTTTTTTCTGATTTCTTGGAAATATTGATAGTTCTGCCCAAGCGGAGCGAATGAGGCTCTTCGTAGATTGAGTGAAATTTATGCGATTACTGATTTTATGAGATAGATTGTTTTATCGCTTAGGAGTAAAGCATTTAAATATGAGCAATTTATTGGTTCATCAAAACTTATGACTATTTAAAATCTAGAGGCCCATAAACAATGAATATTGACGCTCCTCCCTTTGTATCAGTAATAATTCCTGTCTTCAATGATTCAGAACGGCTACAGCATTGTTTACAAGCCCTGGAGCAACAGACCTATCCTGATGGCGCTTATAAAGTGATTGTAGTTGATAATGCCTCTGATGATGATGTGGAAGCCACAGTAGATCCATTTCTCCACGCTTCAATGGTGGTTGAAACTCAGCGGGGTTCCTATGCTGCTCGGAATACTGGAGTTAAGATTGCAAAAGGCTCAATACTAGCCTTTACTGATGCAGACTGTATTCCTTCTCCTGACTGGATTGAGAAAGGAGTTCAGAGCTTACAAAGCATTCAAAATTGTGGCCTCGTTGCTGGCAAAATCCAATTCAGTTATCAAGATCCCCTTCGGCCTAATTCGATTGAACTCTGTGACAGTGTGCTTTATTTACAGCAGGACTTGTATTTGAAATATAGTAAATTTGGAGCAACAGCAAATATTTTTACTTTTAAAGAAGTCTTTAGCGAAGTGGGACTGTTTGATTCATCTCTTAAATCTGGAGGAGACTATGAGTGGGGACAGCGAGTGTTTGCCGCTGGGTACCAGCAACTCTACTCAGAAGATGCTTATGTCTCTCACCCCGCCCGTTACTCATTTCAACAGCTTTACAAAAAGATTTTAAGAACAACTCGAGGTCCTTTTGACTTAAGTCGAAAGAATACCTATTCTTTGAGAAAATTTGCACGAGATATTGCTAGAGATATTTTCCCTCCATTCAAAACCTTTGCACGTGCTCATGTAGATAACCAACAACAGAAAATTCATTTTTGGTTTGTGTTGACCTTTATTAAGCATTTAACAGCCCTTGAACGATTGAAGGCTCAGCTTAAGTTGGGTTAACTATCTGTCACTGGTTTGGTCATAAAGCCATTGTTGGCCGTCAAGATAAAGACTCTTCCCTTATGTTCAAAAGATTTCGCTCTCAATGGTTTCTTACCTTTCTCTGTATTGCTTGTGCGTTTTTAGGATTACTGGCCTGCCAACAAACTAGTGGTCACTCCTCAACCCCACTGAATCAAGTGGCTGCCCAGCCGATTGACTATAGTCGCAATGCCCCTAGCTCTAGGGATAAATTTCTTTGGCCGTTTTCCTCTGAATCCATCTGGAATATGCCGATTGGCTCTGATGCTCGTTATCAGGCTGCTGGGATTAAACCTGCACCTCGCTTACGGTCAGATGAAGAGTATTTTTTTAAGCTTAATGGCTCTGACCCTCGCCGACCTGTTTATGCACCAGGTTCATGGAGAAAGCGCTGTCGTGGCAAAAAGAAGTTTATGAAAATTTCGCTACCCGTTCCTGACAATCTGATCATTCCAGATGCAAGGCAAGGGAAAACTCCAAACAATGCCTCTGCATTTCTGATGCCGGATGGCCGGACGTTGGTTCAGCTTGAACCTCTAGCACGTTGTGAGCCAGGTGGCTCTATCTATGGTTGGCGTTATTTCCCCGATGTAGATATTTATGAGGACGGAATTGGCGGGGCTCATTTTGGCTCTGGTTTATCCTCTATCGGCGGTTCAATTCGCAAAGGTGAGTTGGTTGGTGACGCCCCTATTCGGCATGCACTCAAGCTTAACTTGTGGGGTAAAAAATATCTTTACTACTCCAAAAACATTCCTGGATATCGTTGGCCAGCCGATCGCGCTGATAAGTATGCTGCCAAGCAGTATGGGGGTAAGAATCCTGAACTCGTTCAAGGCACACTATTAGCGATTACACCCGATATCACAGTGTCGAGTCTGGGGCTCAAAACACAACCTGCTAAAAAGCTCTTCCACGCGTTTCAGGACTATGGCGCCTACGTTGTGGATGATGCAGGATGGAATACCCATGCCATTCCCTTAGAAAATAGCGCTCTCAAAGAGTTCCGACGGACGTATGGTTATTCATTTAATAGCTCTAAGGGACCATTTTACGAAGATATGATGAGGGTGCTGACCTCACTTTCAGTCGTCTCTAATAATACGCCTGAAACAGTGGGTGGAGGAGGCGAACCTAGAGCCCCTTTAGCGCCCCCCATCCGTAACTGAACGTTTAAGCTACATATTCTATAAATGAACCATTCAGATCAACAGAGCTTGCGCCTTTGATCACGGCTACAATTTCGTCTTCTTGACTGAAGATACCGTCTCCATTGGTATCGAGGTATATTTCTGTTCCTCCATTACCCGACCCTAGAACATAGTGACTGGCAGCCCCTAGAAGAATAAGGGTGTCTTCTGACGGATTGAAGTCATTAATCTGAGCAAATTCGCCATCTCTAAGTGGATTAGCGCGATTGCTTTGTAAAAACTCAACTCTTCCAGATACATCGAACGTATCTGCACCTGCCCCTCCTGTCAGAGTGTCATTCCCTGAACTGCTGACTAGAATATCGCCCTGTTTCCCACCGATTAATTGATCATGACCTCTGCCACCGTGTAAATGGACTGTGCCTTGAAATTGGGAGGCATCTAGTTTGTTATTGCTATTTCCACCACTGAGAATGACCTGTTCAATACTGTCGAGGGTATCGGTCCAGGTACCAATCAGTCGGTCCTCAGTTAGCTCAAAGTCAATATCATCAGACTCGATCACGGTGTCAAAGCCAGCTCCACCGATCAAGCGATCTTTACCTGTTCCTCCTGTCAGATGATCGTCCCCCTTTCCCCCCTCTAGGATGTCACCATAGGCTCCTCCATCTAAGTAGTCATTTCCATCCCCCCCTAGCAAATGATCGGAGCTGGAATCGCCAATGAGATGATCATTGCCTTGACCACCATCAAGGGTATCTTTACCCGATCCACCCGTGATGAAATCATGTCCACCTCGTCCTTGGATCAGATCATTCCCTCCTTTCCCGTCCATCCGGTTGGCTTGGTCATCCCCCGCAAGACTATTCGGGTCGGCGTCTCCAATAAATGCTGGAGGAGGAGCAATATTAAAGTCTGGGGCCAGGGGAGCGCGAGGTGTTCCACCACCGCCGATATTATCTAGGGCATTGTTATCAATGACATGTAATGCCGAAAATAATTGCATGTAGTCTGTATAGAATGGACCACTATTGTCAGTAAAGCTGAAACCGTAGTGGTTCGAAAATTCTTGAGTAACGCCTTTTTCAACGGCAATGGCGTGGGCATCCCATCCCGTATCGTCAGCGAGATAGGCCCCATAGTCTTGGAATGCATAGAAGAGTTTTCTACCGGCTTCTGTTTGAATTCCCAACTGTTCCGGTGTCATGTCGGGTGGGATCGCTAGTAAGCTCCCATTGAGCAGTTCTGGCGTTGTGCCTGCGTAAGTTCCTGGACTGGCATGGGTATCTGCTTTAACCGCAGGCCAACGGTACCCCAGTCCCCCAGCTTCTCCTTGAGTGTAAGAAAAATATTTTTGACTCCAAAGATTAACTTTCAGGGCATGGCGAATGGGGTCAGCACCAATGAGTTCACCCAAGCGGAGCGTACCGCCGATAGAGGATAAGCCTGAACCCGCATGAGCTCCCTCTATACCCGTTCCATAGATATCTTCATATTTGGCGACACCAAGATTAAAGGGTAATCTCTTGCCATAGACGAAATCACTGTTGCGATCGCGAGTTAATGCATTCACCTGAACCAACGTACGACCATCTGGCATTAAAAAAGCAGCAGAGTTATTGGGAGTCTTATTGTTGGTCGAATCAGCAATCAATAAATCATCTGGTAGAGGGATGGAAATCCCTTGATAGGTACTGCCAGTTGTCCGACCAGGTCCCCAAGTACCGTGGTTATAGAGTGGCTGTAAAGGGGCATCTCCGTTGAGGATATAGAAATGATCCACATCAACCGTTGCATTTTTAGCCCATTGAATATTGGCATCAATATAGATAGCATCCGAACCAATCGGTGTATTCCATATTGAGTTGCCTGCAAAAGGCTGCTGGGTTACATCCCGCTTCGCTGCAGTTCCTTTTGGATCTGTTGTAGAGTTTGCAACTTTAGAGCCTTGAAGTACCCCATTGCCTTGAATGGCTAGGAAGCTAACCACTTCACTGGTGTGGGACGTTTCCGCATCCGCAGAGGTATCTTCTTCTACCTTGACTTCTACAGACGTATTGTGAAGATGACGATAGCGAACACCTGCAGAATCACTCCCATCGTAAGAAGCAAGAGATGCTAGAAAATTTGGTGCTGATGTGAAACCTGAGAGATCAACAGATTCCCAATCATGGGTAACAGAATCTCCCGTTTGCCCGACTTGATAAGTTAGCCCTCCCCAACTTCCTGTCCCAGCCTCGATAGCCAACCACCCCACCGATTCTGACGTATGGCCAGAATATTTTTTCTTTTCCTCCTCTTCCATGCCCACTTCAAAGCCATTGGCTGTCGCAGCTTGTTGCCGAGTACGAACAAAGTCGGGACCGTTCGCAGTTTGGACTTGACTAAAGACAACAGGAGCGTCAGTAAAATTTTGGCCAAAGTGAATGGTTTCAAAACCGCTGGTGACCAATTGGTCACTGTCTAATGAACCAACCTCTAACTGAGTACCATCCTCTAAGGTCCATGAACCTGCTTCCAAAACGATATAACTAACGTCTTCAGTGGTATGCAATCCATCCAAGTTACTGGGTTCTTGGATAAAGAGTTCAAAGCTGTTGCTTTGAATGTTATCGACCCGAACGGCCGCAGGTTGGCCCCCGTTGAAGCTAAGGGTCTGGGCGAAAATGACTGGATTATCGTAATGGTGCTGAAGGGTAACGTTTTGCCTAAGGTGAGTTAGTCCAGAGATACGGCCAACTTCACCGATAGCATCCAGAGGTGAAGCTACAATATTTGAAGGGTTAGATGTCTGCGTTAATGGCGTATCAACTGCTTCATAGATCCTGAGGTTTTTGAAGAGGCTTTCAGCCTTGGGAAGAGATATATCTTGGTCGTTAGTAAATGTTAGGTAGGAAACCTCCCCTGTATAAAATTGGCCCACAGGAATTGAATAAGTTTGCCAGCCTCCAGCAAATTCTGTATAGGTATTAAACGCATCAATCCCCCACTTCTGAGTGCCGTAGAGTTTAAAAGTGCGCTCCTTGCTGATTTTGTTGTCAACATCAAAACCAATGCCATGAATCTCGCCCTGTACGCTACTTTTGAACTCGAACTCTAGAACAGTATTTTGCGTGATTGCGTAAGGTAAATCGATTTTTCTCCATCCATTTCCTGACAATTGCAATGTATTGCCATTGTTTTGAGTGGATACTGTGAGGTCTTGATCTTGGGTATCCCCATAGGATTGAATGTCAAATTCTTCAAAGTTAATCATGATACTTAAGTTGTGAAATATGTAAGGATCGATGTGCGATAGTCTCCGACTGGCCTATGTCCTATGGACAGCAAGCAACAGCCATCGCAACCTCCTCCTGTCAACGAAAAGCTTTGACAGACAGGAGAGGAAGTCAGCTGAGAAAGTGCTTAGACCTTATGGACCTAGGAAAGACAATGTTTAAATTGGTCAATTCAGAATAGGAATAGGGCCAGCCTATTTTTCCTATTTCAATCTGCTGAGGTCGATCAGCAAAAAGGGATTCTTCATTCCCTGATCTATTGCTGAGTTATAAAATTTGCAAAGTGAGAAGATTTATCTGAGACCGTTCTCATCTATATCGACACGTTAAAGCTGATGAAATTTTTGTAGTGAATTCGATGAATTATATATGGATGAGAAAATAAATCTTGAATCGTAAAATTTAGCATGTGAATATCCCCCGATCATGCATTATTAGTATTTATTGAAATACTAATAACATTACCTAATAACTAACTTAGCCTTGACTCATCTGAGAACAAGTTTATTTTCGAAGAAGGTTGTATAACTTCAGCAATCTAAATGTATAAGTTCAGCTGAAATTGTATAAGTTGATATGAATTATATTTCTCATTATTTGATGAAATAAAACCTGTATTGGCAAATCTATATCAAAGCAACCTTCGCTCAAACTTATAGTGCCCTAATAGCTCTATGAGCAAGCATATAAGCCTACCCAATTAACGGCAAAATATCAGCATATGATAACAAAATAAAATCGCCAATTAATATGAATTGAAGCTATAATGCCGCAGTAAAAATCTACTCAGCTAACATCTGATCAACGTGCTTTTGCATTGAATCAGCCCAAATCTGATACCCTTTTCGAGATAAATGTAAATAGTCAGGCATGATCTTTCTGGGAATCTGACCATCAGCTTGGAGAAACTCAGATCCAATATCAAGAAATCGGATGGTATTGCCATTGTCAAGCGTTTCGGATCGGGTATTAATTGCCTGAATTTTGCGACGAATGGGGGTATTAGGCTTTTTCCCCGTCGGTAAAATACCAATGATTAGAATTTTTGTTTGTGGACTTTTAGCCTGGATAGCCTCAACAATTTTCTCTATACCTGCTGAAATTCGAGCTGCACCATATTTATCCCCCCAGAGATTGTTCACACCGATATTCAGCACAACTAATTTGGGCTGTATCTGATCAAATAGTCCTTGCTCGATCCGCCACAGAACTTGTTGTGTGCGATCGCCTCCAATCCCAAAATTAACCGCACCCTTATAATGTTTTTGCCAAAGCTTTTTGTGCTTCTGCCATCCCTGGGTAATCGAATCTCCCAAAAAGACCATGTTGACTTTTTTTCGCTTATGGGCTCGCTTTAGATGTTTCTGATGGAGTTTTAACCAAGCTTGAGGATACTTAGGAAAGTATCCATGCATCGGTACCGTTGGATCTTGTTTTTTCGGTGGTGGGAGTTCTGAAGGGTTACCGGCGATATTTTTGACGTCTCGCCCTGCAAGCTTAACTTCATCTAACCAGGCCTGACCTTGCCCTTCTAAAAACAAAGCAATCCCAAATTGATGGGTATTCGGAGGGAGAGTAATGTCTTGCGAGAAGGCCGTCCAATCTTGGCTATTGTGCAAATTCTGGACTGTTTGGAACTGGATCGGACGTAATTTCTGGGAAAAGGACTGAACTGCAACATTGACGTTGACAGTCCCTTTCGACTTAACAAATCCACTGAGCACAAAAGACTGTCCTGAAGACCCCTGCAACAACTGATATGTTTGCCCTTTCGTAAAATCGGAAGTGCTGGACACCCGCAAGGCTGCAGGGCCTTCCTTAAACACCTGCGTATCTCGAGAAACGTTGACTTTGCCTGTCTCAACCCATCGGTGATGCCAAAATCCGGGCACCTTATCCCCTAGGGTCATATCTCCGTTCCGCAAAATAATCTTGGGCTGTGAGGAAGGATGGCTTGGCGTTAAATCAGAATTTTTTTGGGCGGTGGAGTTTTGACACGAAATGCTGCCAAGCAGAGCTCCTAAGGTCAACAATAATAAATTTCTAGTTGCCCTATATCGATTCATTGGTATATGCCGTAGTGAGTGATAGACGTGAGGCCGTCTAGCCAGTGTTTATTCTGACATTGATGTCATTTCACTCGGGGTAATTTAGATTACGTGAGGAAAAGACAACTCAGCGTTCTCAGCTCAACCTCGGGTGAAGCAGCCAATTTATCCGAGAACATCATTCCCCCAGCTACAACCCTGGGTAGGTCTAAAGCGAATGCTTTAGACCGAAAGCAATCTAATATTGGGGCGTTTATCCGATCAACACAGCGGTTCTGGATGGAAACTAGAGCGTTTCCCCAGGCTCCACAATCCGCTGAAAAAGGTAGCCTGTCCCTCGTGCGGTCAAGATGAGTTCGGGGTTACTGGGGTCCTCTTCCAGCTTGGCTCTCAGACGGGAAATATGGACATCGACCACTCGGGTATCCACATGCCGTTCTGGTGTATAGCCCCAGACCTCTTGCAGAATGTCAGACCGAGAGAATGCTTCTCCAGAACGACTCACCAATAATTCCAGGAGGCTAAATTCCATGCCGGTTAGACGAATCCGCTCTTCACCTTTATAGACTTGGCGCTTATTGGTATCAATCCGTAACGTATGGACACTAATCACTCCTGAACTGGGAATCCCTGAATTACCATTTTTGCTAACCCGACGGAGCACAGATCGAATGCGAGCTTCTAGTTCTTTGGGTGAAAACGGTTTAACCACATAATCATCCGCACCGAGTTCCAAGCCAGTAATCCGATCGGCAACGTCGCCCAGAGCAGTCAACATAATAATCGGGACATCAGATTCTTTACGGAGTTCTTGACAGACGCCGTAGCCGTCTAGTTTTGGCATCATCACATCAAGGACGACTAAGTCAGGAATAGCATGATGGAATGTATCGATGGCTTCTTCTCCGTCTGCGGCGGTGACCACATCGTAGCCAATCATGGAGAGGCGCGTTTCTAGGATGCGACGGATACTCGCTTCATCGTCGACCACCAGAATCTTTTCTTTATGATTTTCCAATTTCCGTAAT
>NZ_JANQOY010000189.1 GCF_028285565.1 Acaryochloris sp. IP29b_bin.148 | reverse complement strand
TTGCCAAGTTTCGCTGCTGGTATTTGCACGTGAGGTTCTGAATCCTCAACCCTAACCCTTGACCAAGATACCTGAAGACTGGCTGTCATGAATGGAATGGACCATAATTACACCTGGCCTTTTTGACGCAAGGAATAAAAAAGGTGTTCCCAGGACGGCAAGTCGGTTTTCTATAATATGAGATACTTCACTAGCCTAACGGCAGTTTCCCTTCATTGCTTAATATTCTTGGGCATTCATTTTTAGACTATGCAAACCATTGATACTCCCTCGGCAACGGCGGCATCTCAACCCCTACAAATTGGCCATAAGCAATTTCAGTCGCGGTTAATGACGGGCACGGGGAAATATGATGACTTTGAAACCATGCGACACAGCATTGCCGCCAGTGGGTGTGAGATTGTCACCGTGGCCGTGCGCCGTGTCCAAACGAATGCACCAGGACATCAAGGATTAGCAGAAGCTGTGGATTGGACGAAGGTGTGGATGCTACCCAACACTGCCGGTTGTCAAACGGCAGAGGAGGCCATCCGGGTGGCGCGCTTAGGCCGAGAGATGGCGAAGCTATTGGGGCAAGAGGACAATAACTTTATCAAGCTAGAGGTAATTCCCGATTCCAAGTATTTGCTGCCAGATCCGATCGGCACGTTAGAAGCTGCCGAGCAATTGGTGCAAGAAGGGTTCGCGGTGCTTCCGTACATCAATGCGGATCCTCTCTTAGCCAAACGGCTAGAAGAAGTGGGCTGTGCCACCGTTATGCCCTTGGGATCACCCATTGGCTCGGGGCAAGGGCTCAAAAATGCCGCCAATATTCAGATCATTATTGAGACTGCGACGGTACCTGTGGTGGTCGATGCCGGGATTGGTTCTCCGAGTGAAGCAGCTCAAGCGATGGAGATGGGGGCTGATGCCGTGTTGATCAATACTGCGATCGCAAAAGCGCATGATCCAGTGACGATGGCAACGGCGATGGGAATGGCGACCCACGCCGGACGATTGGCCTATCAGTCGGGGCGCATTCCAATCAAAGCCTATGCCAGTGCCAGCTCTCCCCTCACGGATCGAATCTCTAGCTAATCGGTTGGGAATGGCCCTGCTTATTAAAAAAATCTAAAGAGATGAACTGATGCTCTGGGTTCCTGTACGGGGATTAACAGGGTCCGGTATGAAGTGATCGGGGTCTTCAATAGCCAGAGAAGGGGTATTCTCCTACACCTAAGCGATCTAAGGGAGTCTGCTATAATTCGTAAAACTTAATGAACTTTCTTTAACTATGCCCTATACCACTGAAGACCGAGGACTGGTCAATAACTTTGCAGCAGAACCGAAAAGCTACGCCGCTGAACCAGCGACTGGCAAGCAAAAAACCATCAATATGGCGCTGACCGCAGCCGGTGTTGTCCTAGTGGTCGGTCTGTGTGCCGTTGCTGCAACGCTGTCCTAAGCTTAGTTTGAGTGATAGGAGCAAAACGTCTCAGCTCTCAACCTGAGCTCAGTGGTTTAGGTTAGAGAGTTGTTCAGTTATTCGTTACTTGAAGACCCCGTTCGGCATCACGGTTTGATGATAGATTAGGGCTGAGCAGCGTTAGCCTGCTTGCGTTTTGAGCCCCCCAGTTCTGTCTTTTGTTCTAAACCTATGCCAGAAGAGCAGCCTAACCCCTCGGAATCAAAAGCCGATAATCAAGAACCCAACGCGGGCTTGAGTCAACCGCAAGCTTCTGGTTCGGGTCAATCTCCAACCCTTGATGTTCCTGCTCAGGCAGAGTCAACCGCTACAACTCCTGACTCGTCTGTAAAAACGGAGTCTATAAATCCCCCCTCAAATGCACCGAGATCGGCTCCCAAACCCCAGCGTGAAGAGAGCAAAGGGCCGGCATCTGCTGCGTCTCCACCCAGTCAGGCTCGCAAACCTAATGATGTACCGTCCAAAACAGCAAGGCCGACCTCTGGGCAAGGGCCAAAATCTAAACCAGCCAAAGAGTCCAAGTCTAAAGCTGATGATGCTCAGGATGCAGCCGTAGGTGATTCCAAAATTGAAGCGGTTTTAACCCAGCTTGTAGGGGCTGTGGGTAAGGTCCTCGGAGCCATCCTCTCGGCCATCGGTAATCAGGTCCAGAAGTCATCGTTTTACAGCAAAATAGAGCCCGTTGTTAAAGTCATTCGGTTGCTCTGGAATAATGTCATTGTTTTGATTGGCAATGTGGTGATTAAGCCGATCTGGGGCTTGGGCCTGAAGGTTCTGCGAGGTCGATTTCCAGAGGCATTAAAGTCATTCTCAGATCGATTTTTAACGATTGTTATTCTCAGCTTGGCCACCCTGATCTATTGGGTCGTCTCATCCCTGATTCCACCCAGTCAGCCTGCCGTTCAGCAACCACCCGCTCCTGCCCCGGTCGCTAAAGCGCCGGCAGCCCAGCCCGCTGCCCAGCCCACCCCTGTCTCGCCGCCACCCTCAACGCCTGTCGCTGAGGCCCCAGTGGAAGAGCCACCCCCTCCAGAGCCAGAGCGGAAGCAGATTATTGAGGTCCAATCCCAAGTCGCTCAAGTGTTTGATCAGTATTCTCAGGATATTGTGCAATCCGTACAAGCCAATTTCCAGGCTGAACGGTTGGTGATTCAGGTCAGCGATCGCTGGTTTGAATTGTCCCGCTCAGAACAGAATCAGTTGGGAACGGATGTGTTGGAACGCAGTCGTAAGCTTGATTTTCCCAAACTAGAAATTCGAGACCAGGCAGACCAGCTACTGGCCCGAGAGCCTGTGGTGGGGCCGAATATTATTGTGCTGCAGCGGCGAACAGCACCCCCCGAATTAGCGCCGGATAGTCCTGCTTAAGGTTACGATTTCATACCGATTAATTCAGATGTACCTGCATAAATGAAGTAGGTATAATTTTGCCTGTAGCAACATCCGGTGGAGATGACTGTGCAGATAGGGCACTCGCTATCTTAAGATTTGTAAAGGCAGGCAATGGAATCTCTCTGACTTAACACCTGTGTTGGACACCGTTGTCATCTATCTATTCTTAACCTATTCCTTGATAAATCGTGAGACAGCGCTTAACGGAAGGCAATATCAGTGCCCAATTGTTCAAGCTTACCCTTCCTTTGGTGTGGGGAATTTTGGCAATTGTCGCCTTTAATTTAGCCGATACCTACTTTGTGGGGCAGCTAGGGACGCAAGAATTAGCGGCCATGAGCTTTACCTTCCCGGTTGTCAGCACCTTTGGCAGTCTAGCGATGGGACTGGGCATTGGTGCAGCTTCGATTATTGCCCGCGCCATTGGTGAGGGCGATCAACTCCGTGTTCAACGCTTGACCACCAACAGTTTGACCTTAGCTCTCGCCATTGTGGGGGTCTTTATTGTAGTGGGTCTCTTGACCATCGATCCCCTCTTTACAGCACTCGGTGCAACACCCGATATTCTCCCGTTCGTGCGAGATTATATGCAGATCTGGTACCTAGGCATGATTTTCTTAGTCGTGCCCATGGTGGGGAACAGCGCGATCCGGGCTGCGGGGAATACGGCCACGCCCAGTATGATCATGATTGTTGCGGCTGGCATCAATATTGCCCTGGATCCGCTGTTTATTTTAGGAATGGCTGGATTGCCCCGTCTAGAGTTACAAGGTGCTGCCTTAGCAACGGTGATTTCACGGGCCTTGACGTTGATGGCATCGCTTGTAGTCTTGCACTACAAAGAGCACCTGCTCTGCTTTCAACGGCCCAAACTCTCGGCCATGCTGAGATGTTGGTTAGATATCCTGCACATTGGCATTCCGGCTGCCATGACTAGTATGATTACCCCCATTTCAGTGGGCATGATCACTAGCCTCCTAGCCACGTATGGAGAAGAAGCGGTGGCTGCCTTTGGGGTAGCGTCGCGAGTAGAGTCTTTTGCCCTAACCGCACTATTTGCGCTTGCTGCCAGTATGGGGCCTTTCGTTGGCCAGAATTGGGGGGCCAAGGCTTATGGGCGGGTCCAGCATGCCTTGACCGTGAGTTTTCAGTTTTGTTTATTTTGGGGCATGCTGATGGCCGTTGTGTTAGCGGCGCTGGGTAAGCAACTGGTCATCTTGTTTAATAGCAATCCAGAGGTGGTTGCGATCGCAGCCCTCTACCTGCTAATCGTCCCAATCACCTATGCACCCGCTGGCATCATTCAAATTTCTAGTGCAACGTTTAATGCCCTGGGCAAACCCCTCGCGTCAGTCATGATGACTAGTATGAGAATGTTTGTTCTGTACATTCCCTTAGCGTATTTAGGGGCTCATTTTTGGGATATTCAAGGGGTTTTTGTGGCTACGGGACTGTCTAACCTCCTCACTGGCATCGGGGCTTATCTTTGGAATCAAAGAACCTGCAAGCTCCGACCTGCTTTATCTGAATCAGCGCTGTGACCGTGCTGGCGCTGCAGCAACGTATGCTACTGCTGCCGAGACGCAATCACAATTTTGGCACAAGCCTCGGCATCAGACAGGGCTTGGTGATGCTGTAACGGAATATCCAGCACTGCACAAACATTAGGTAATTTCGTAGGTCGAATATTCCAGGTGTCCCGGGCCAACTGGACAGTACAGAGAAAAGGCAGCGGCATGGGATCGATTTCCGCAGCCTGACAACAAGCATTCAACACCGATCGATCGAAATTGGCGTTGTGAGCAGCAACAAAGTCACTGCCAACAAACTTGGGTTGGAGTGTTGGCCACAGTTCCGCAAAGGTTGGATGGTGTTTCACATCGGACCAGGTAATGCCATGAATATAGGTGAAGTGGAAAGCTTGACGGGGTGGACGGATCAGAAAGTGGGACCGATCAACAATCTGGTCATCTTCAACTCGAATCACACCAATGGCACAAGCACTATCTCTTTTGTAATCTGCTGTTTCAAAATCAATCGCTACAAAGTTGCCTGAGGTTGCCTTTGTTCGCATAGCAGTAGGGGATCTGTGACAGCCATCTTATTGTAAGAAAGACTTTCGGTTTAACCAACGTCACAGCTTGAGCGACTCGGGCATCGATTATAGGCCGCAGCACAGGTTTGGATAAAGGCCAAGAACTTGCTTGATGATATAGCTATCAAAAAAGGTCAACTCCTTTACCACGTGAGTGGTTGATTTTCTTTGTGCCCATACTTGGAATTGCCATATATATCTTCACAAGCTTCTACTTAAAAGCATTGAACCTCACTCAAGGTTTAGTTTATAGAAGAGCCTCCGATTGCTTTTCTATGATAAGAGAAATAAATCCTATTTTTTTCTATCATCAATGTCAAAAAGCATGTAAGTGTTTTTACTGAGAATGATATATATTTAAAAACATTCGCGACTATATATGAATAAGTTTTTGGCATAAAAATATTTACGAGTTCACGAAAATCTGACTCGTAAGATGGCTTTCTTGATTTTATAGCTCTTTTGAAGGGCGTTTGATTGGCGTTTGATGTTGAGATGCTAATCACTTTTTGGGCAACTCTTTTTACATAACCAGAAGGATAAAAAAATGGAAATGGCATCGTTAGTCTATAGACAACATCTGGAATCGAGAGGATTTGGGAAAAAGGCATGGTCCTTTGTTCGACAGATGCTAATTAAGTTTTTCAGTGACCCTACATGCTCCATG
>NZ_JANQOY010000153.1 GCF_028285565.1 Acaryochloris sp. IP29b_bin.148 | reverse complement strand
GTTTAAAATTTAAGATCATTGATTCACAGTCCTCTGCGCATCAGAAATGGGTTTGCCAAGATTTATTGTCGAATTTTGAGGGGCCTTTGTAAAGCGAATAACCTGTAAAGCCCTGCTTTGGGGCTGATGTTTGTAAAGGTTTGTATTTTTTTACCTGTCTCCTCTTCCGGGTGCCAGCCGTTGCGAATTGGGTGGAGGGGACGTCAGATCTAAGTTGTCGCTGATTTGGCTTTAGCCTCAAGATCCGCTAACCGACTTTTTAGATCTTGATTGGCTTTTTGCAACTGCTGTACCTCCTCTTGGAGGGCGGTCAGCGCTTGATTCGATTTCACCTGGGCCTGCACTTTTTTGATCGATTCTTCCGCCATCCGTCGGACCCGGCCATCGGGGGTTTGGTTGGCTAAGGTTTTGAGCAGTGCGATCGCTTTCGGTGTTTCCATTTGTCCCAGAGAAGCAGACACAGATACCTGCGTTAAAAAGAAGCTTTCACCCACCAGCACCGATAATCGGTCCAAAATGCGTTGCAGTTGTTCTGGGGATTGGCCAGTGGAAATACTGCCTAAGGCTCGAATGGCAGCGAGGCGCAGCGGCTGTGGGGTGCCTGCCTCGGTATAGGCCAAAATCAAATCCAGTGCTGCAGTGGAGGTTTTCATTTGGCTGAGAGCACCAATGGCACCAGAACGCACTACTTCATTCCAGCCGCCCCGATCCTTAAGGACTGATTTGAAGAGCTTGATTACCTTCGTTTCCTTAGGTTTGGTGGTCAGGGTGGAGGCTGCGATCGCACCCACGGCTCGTAACGCACTCGCTTCCACGTAGTAACTGGGGTCGCCCTTTTCGGCGAAGGGTTTAATGGCTTTGTAACTTTCATCGGTCTTAAAGGTCGCCATGGCTTCCACGACTGCCCGTCGGACTCTAGCATCCTGATCTTTTAGTCCGGGCTTAAGGGCAGGCAACACCTGATCGAGCTTGATCTGGGCGAGCTGCTTGGCCACTTCGACCCGGACGCCCCAGAACCCATCGGTAGTTAGGGCTTCTCCTAAACTCTTGACGACTTCTAAGCCGCCTTTTTTCGCTAAGGACTGAGCAGCATAAATGCGAGAGAGGGGATCGGGGTCTTGCTTTAGCTGAGCTTTCAGCTCCGGCATCGGATATTCGAGGGCAACCTGCTTGAGATAGTGATTGCCTTGATCAAAGCTAATCAATAAGGGCTTTTCGGATAGACCAAAGTAAAAGCTCTGCTCCTGCTCATGGACGCGGACTGTAAAGGTTTGGAACTCCACGGGTTGTTTGCCTCGGTCATAGCCAAAGGCAATGGGCAGACTCAAGTCAAACAGCTCTTTGGCGCTATTTTTATCCTTGGGATTGACCTGGGTTTGAGTGACCGTTACTTTGGCCATTTGGTGATCGGCATCCCAGCTATAGCCCAACTTATATTCGGGGTGACCGCCCCGATAGACATACTGATCAAATAAGAAGAGCAGATTGCGACCCGTGGCTTTTTCGATCGCCCGCAGTAAGTCGATAGTCTCTACGGTTTGGTGGGCGTTGTCCTGGACAAAGGTATGGATGGCCCGCCAAAACAGTTCATCCCCCAATTCGGCCCGAATCATATGGTAGATACAGGCCCCTTTTTCATAGAGATGGCGGTCATACAGCTCAATCGCTTCTCGATAAACATGGGTGACTACGGGGCGACGATAGCGAGTACTGTCCTCATTGAAATAATTCCGTGCTTCCCGCAGCCGATAATAGGCGGCATCCTCAGCCCCATACTCATGGTTGGTCCACATTACCTCGGAGTAAGAGGCCATCCCTTCCTTAATCCAGGCATGGGACCAATGCTTAATCACGACTAAATCGCCAAACCACTGGTGGGCCAATTCATGGGCCACTAGACTTTCCGCCGCCCGATTATCGATGGCTGCCCGCTCATCCAACAAGCAGCGATCGGTCAGTAGGGTGGTGGAGGTATTTTCCATGCCCCCAAAGATAAAGTCATCCACACAGACCTGGGCATACTTGGGATAGGCGTAGGGGTAGCCGTAGTATTCGCTAAAAAATTCGATCATCCGGGGCGTTTTGCCCATGGTCAGCTTGGCCTGATCTTCTCGCCCTTTTTCGACATAGTAGGTAACGGGTTTGCCCTGCCACTCATCGATAATTTCCGCAAACTGCCCCACTGCCAGGGTCATTAAGTAAGTCGGATGGACTTCTCGCTGCAGCCAGTGGTAGATTTTTTGCTTGCCGTCCACTTCCGTTTCAATCAGCTCTCCATTGGAGATGGCCATATAGGCTTTGGGTACCCGCACCCGAATCTCTGAAGTGGCGAGTTGGCCGGGATAGTCAAAGCAGGGAAACCAAAACCGGGAGTCTTCATCTTCCCCTTGGGTCCACACCTGGGTGGGTTTATCAGGATAATGCTCGTCCGGTTGGACAAAGTAAAGGCCGCGTTGGGGTTGGTGGACGGAATATGCGATCGCAACCGTAAATACTTTTCCTGCCGTCGTCGGCTGCTTCAACTGAATCTGTAACTGCTCGCCATCATAGTCAAAGGGCTGTTTGGTACGGCCCACTTTCACCCCGTCGATTTGTAAATCGACAGCATCCAATATTAAGGTCTCAATCCCACTGCGCACCGGGTTTAACCGGATCTGGCAGGTACCATTAAAGGATTGACCCGGAATATCCAGGGTTAAATCCAGAAAAATATGTTCGACTTGACCGGGGCGATCTGGGTTGTAGTGCGGTCGTGCCCCTGCCATTTCAAAGGACTTGTGCTTTTTGGTTTCAGAATCGAAGAAAAGATGGGACATCTTGTTACCTTGCTGAGGATGGTGCTAGCTGAAGAGAATTGCTGGCAATGATTGGCTCTCGATCCAGCGTAGCGCTTTATCAGGACTATCAGTGCAATGAAATTAAAGCGCACGAGCTAGGTGCAGCATCTAAGGAAATGGTGCTTAAATCTCTAGAATTATGGCCTCAAGTCCCAGGATACTTATGGCTATGTGTTATCTACAGAAATATCTATGAGGATATGCCAAAAGCCATTAATTTCGCCCATCCAGCTTTGAAACTAAGCCCTACCTCAGCGAAACGTGGGTATACTGAGGATTTCATTAGGAAAGTCCAAGGACTATTGGCAATTCAACGCTAATATCCTGAGAGCAGGAGCGGCTAAACCTTTATGTCTTGCATGGGCTGAAACCTGCCTTATTCCGTAGAATAACTTCAATCAAGAGGGAGATGGTCTGCCTTCGCAACACAAGGTTGAACTAGTCCCACATCGATATGGGCTTACCAATAAAAAATAAATATGTCAACTTATGTTGCATTTTGTTTACATAGATGTTACTTTGATTTACATAAAGATACATTTTGTTTGTCATCTTATTTTTGTAATCGGTTTCTACAGCGAGTTGAAAGTTAGACCATGCTTGTCCTTATTTCATTTGCGATCGCAGGTAAAGTACTAGGTTCAGTTCTTAGAACTGAAGCATATTCTCCAGTTGAGCAAATGGTTGCCTACACTCAACAGGCGGGCTCAAAACCTTTTAAGACGACTAAAAATTTTGGTTTAGATCTATCGGGTCATCGTTCAAACTCATTGCCGTATCTAACTCCAGAACCTTGTTCTTGATGGGTGATTAAACGGCTTAGACGCTATGTTTGTCGGCATCACTGATGACATCGCTACGATCCAATCGCCATTTCGTTGAAGCGAAGTTGCGATGCTCAAAGAGCGGCCTTCGGCCATTGCACATTCACCCGATGATTGGCCTGCACATAGTCCGCAAGATACCGAACATCCCGAGCAATCCCTGAAAAGCGTCCCGACCCCCAGGTATAGAGCCAAGGCAAGCCGACAAAATAGAGTCCTTTCACCCCAGTGACACCCCGATCATGACCAGGGTAACCCTTGCCATCAAACACAGGAATTTCCACCCAGGAATAGTCCATGTCATAGCCAATGGACCAAATCACAGTGGTAATATTGGCAGCCTCTAGGTTAAGAGAAGTGGGTTCAGTAGCAGGTTCCCAAACCGGACAATAGGAGGCCTCCATGGGGGCATCAATTTGATGCTTATTAATATAGGCATCAATCGTTCCTTTGATACTTTCAGCTACCGCATCGGCCTGATCCAAGTTCTCTCGCAAATTGGCCTGAAAGGTTAACTGAGCATCGCGAATATCCGTCAGTCTGCCGTAGAGCTGCATTCCTTCTAGGGCAAAATGACGTAAATCAATTTCCCGCCCTCTACCACGGCCCGTTACATAGTGGTTGGTTTTGGTTCTCACCTGTTCTTTTTGGGGATGATCTTCAATGGTCAGATCGTAGTAACCCAGTTGATCGAGCCAATCCACCACATCTTTGCCTCGGTATTGCCGGGGCGATCGCGGCGCACTACCCACACATAAATGCACCTGTTTCCCTGCAAGATGGAGGTCTTCAGCAATCTGGCATCCTGATTGTCCGGTGCCTACTACGAGCACGGCTCCATCAGCTAAACTCTCAGGATTTTTATACTCAGAAGAATGGAGTTGGCGAATCTCGTTAGGTAAACGCTGGGCCATACCAGGGATGCGAGGTCGATGATACCCACCAGTGGCCACCACAATTTGATCGGCGGAAAATTCACCGATGGAGGTGGACACTTCAAACACATCGCTAATCGGATTTTTACGCACTCGCTGGACGCTGACACCTTCTCGAACCGGAGGGTTAAAGGACTGGGCGTAAGCTTCGATATAATCCACGATTTGTTCTTTCTGCATAAACCCGTTGGGGTCATCCCCTGGATAGGAAAAGCCCGGTAGCTGACATTGCCAGTTCGGGGTAACGAGACAAAAAGAGTCCCAACGCTTATTTCGCCAAGAATGGGCAATCTGATGCTGCTCAAAGATAATGTGATCGATCTGGCGTTCGCCCAAACAGTAACTAACCGATAAACCAGCCTGTCCTCCACCGACAATGACGACGGAATAGTGACTCCCCATATTTGCCTCCAATCTGCGATTGTTTGCACCATAGAAGGCATACAGACGTGATCCTGTTACAGAGGCTACGAAATTGAAATGTTTAGTACTATCAGTAGGTTAGAAAAGGTTCGCTGATGTTTCGGGCTTGTGCTTAGGCTCAGCAATATTGCACATCCTATGATTTTCGATAGTTATAAATGGATTAATCTAAGCGCTTTGGAGGTTGAGCATGAATGATAAAGATTGGTCAGATATGATTGGAGGTCTGACTGCTGATGCTCTATTAGATGCAAATATTATCCAGAAAGATCAATTTGAAGATGCTTGCGAAGTGATTGCCGAAGAAGTCTTCGTTCGTTTATGTCTTAATGACAGACCTACACAAAAAGACCTCGACAGCATGAGTACCTAAGACCCTACCAAAGAAAATCTGATCTTCCGAGTCAAACTCAATGATGGCTTCATACCCCTTATACTTCATCGTTGATACCTGCCTTGGTTAAGAAGTTTCGAACGGCTTGCACTTGATAGCGTTTTAGCGTTCAGACAATCGGCGGCATTTTCTTGTTAAGAACGGGTTTATAGTACCTCACAGCCAAATTTTCAGCTCGGTTAAGCAGCCATTCTGGTAATTGAACCCAGTCGATAAAAGCATTCGTTCCACAACGAGATAGGATATCGCTGATTTTGTGATGTCCCTTCTGCCAGCGTTGATGGATATTCTTCGCTTGCCCAACGTAAATAACTGTCCCAGCGCCATCCAGAACTCAATAGATTCCACCATAAGTCGGTAAATTGTCTAGCTGGGTAATCGGTAACACTAAACCTCTAGCTCCTCAAGGGTGACATCGATTGAGTTGGCCTGGGCATTGTGTTGAATCCTGTCCCATATTTTGTCTACCGCTTTGGCTGATAATCCCGTCACTCTACCTACTCGATGTAAGGATTGCTGAAGTTCTATCTCTTGTTGATCCAGTTGATCGAGGGTTATATCTGGTTGGATGGTTTGCTGATGCTTCAGTAGGTCAAGTATCGCCAGCCATTCAGCTTTATAGCGTAAGTCACGGCCATGGGTAAGATCTGGGCGCTGACGCTTGAGTTCTGGTGTTCGAGGGACACCAGTTAATTTAAATACCTCAACCTTAATTCCTTGAAGTTTCACGATTTCTCGTTCTCAGATCCAGAAAGATGTTTATAGCGAATTGCTTTTTTCACCAGCTTTAAGATTTCTGACTGTTCCCAATCCAACAGTGACTCCCCGATCGCGATCGCTTTATTCACGGATCGAGTACTGTAAATCTGATCCACTTTTGTCCGAATTGAGGGATCTACACCTTCGTGTTCCAGGACTTTTTTGACTAAAGTGCGCTGCACCCGGTAGGTATCATTCCATTGTTGAAGCGATCGCTGGCTATTTTCTAATTTTGCAACCGTTTTAAGCTTTTCAGACCAGCTATCGAGGAGGTTGGAGAGGGCACTAGCAGAACTAACCCCCACCTTTTTCATAAGATTTCGCAGAACATTGCCGCGATCTTGCGCAACTTGGATAACCCGCACATGTTCATCGCGGTAGAGCGCCAATACTAACTCTGTTGCAGCATTGGTGGCATGTTTAAGCTGACGACCCGACATGCTCCCTTGATTATGCTCAATTTCTTGCAGAACATCGTCGTAATTGGTCACATTATGGCGCAAGTGATTGAGTAGCTCCCGCCCTGAAGCAGAAGAGAAATCGAGGACATCACCATATTCATCCTTAATTTGATACAGCAAATCAGGTCGCTTAAGTTCGACCATTGATTTAATCTGCTCTTTGGAATAATACGGACTGGGCATGGTTACAGCTTGAAAACAGATGTTATGAATGATCTCAACAGTTGAAGTGAGTCATCATCTATAACGTCACCTACAAAGATCCTTCTTCTCTAGGATTCCCCTGTATAAAGGCTAATTCTTATATTGGGTACCAATATCACTGTCTCACAGCATTATTTTCCCAAAAATGTAGCGCATTACTAATTTAATTCAATCATGATGAATGTTCTCAAGTGAACGCTATGACCTGTAATAAACCTATTAAAAGTGATAGGAAATCTCTAAATTTTTCACCTAGAGACCATGCAATAGTTGCACTCCCCTATCACTTCAATTAGACATTGTAGGTTTGTAGTTATTGATACAGGGGAAGGATTTCAACCCACTTACTGTGCAGAGTTAATGATGCTGATTGACGCATCAGGCACTTCCAAAACTCTTCAAGAAGGATGCTTAACCGATGCCAGAAGTAACCACCCCCATCCACCAGACTGGCGACTTTTTTGTGGATTATGAGGAAAAAGTCTTCCCCGATGTGCAGGCCGATTCCGGCGAAAAAGCACTAGTTACCTTTCACACCGTTGCCTTTGAAGGATCGATTGGCTTGGTGAATCTATTGCAGGCCACCCGTTTGATTCGCAAAGGATTTGAGACCTCCGTTTTGCTTTATGGGCCAGGCGTCACCCTGGGTGTGCAGCGCGGCTTTCCCAAGATTGGCGATGAAGCCTTTCCCGGTCATCAGGCCATGAACAACCAGCTCGTCAAAATCATGGAAGAAGGGGGCAAGGTCTATGCCTGTCGATTTGCCTTGCAAGCTCTCTATGGTCACGGTGAACCCTCTTTGATTCCGGGGATTCGGCCCATTAACCCCTTAGATGTCTTAGATATTGTTTTGATGCACCGTAAGTCAGGGGCTTTTATTCTCGATACCTGGACCACCTAGCCGCCAGCCCCCTGAGGTCATTAGTTATGGAACAGGCAAAAACGGTACGCGCCGCTGCGGTACAGATCAGTCCAGTCTTGTTTAGTCGAGAAGGGACCACGGAGAAAGTTTTGGATGCGATCGCATCTGCAGCCCAAGAGGGCGTACAACTGATTGTCTTCCCAGAAACCTTCGTTCCCTACTACCCTTACTTCTCCTTTATCCAACCCCCGGTGGTGATGGGGAAGGCTCATCTGCAGCTATACGAAGAAGCGGTGACCGTACCGGGGGCGGTGGTGGATGCCATCAGTCGAGCAGCTCGATCCTACGAAATGGTGGTAGTTCTGGGGGTCAATGAGCGAGAAGGCGGTTCCCTCTATAACACCCAGCTGATCTTTGATGCCGATGGCACCTTGGGACTAAAGCGACGTAAAATTACTCCCACCTACCATGAGCGGATGGTCTGGGGACAGGGAGATGGGGCGGGACTAGTCGTCCTAGAGACGGCAGTGGGTCGGCTAGGGGCCTTAGCCTGCTGGGAGCATTACAATCCCCTAGCTCGCTATGCCCTGATGGCTCAACAGGAAGAAATTCACTGTGGGCAGTTTCCCGGATCAATGGTGGGACAAATCTTTGCCGACCAAATGGAGGTAACGATGCGCCACCATGCTCTGGAGTCGGGCTGTTTTGTGGTCAATGCCACGGGCTGGCTTACCCCAGAGCAAAAGCAGCAAATTACCGCCGATGAAAAACTGCAAAAAGTCCTAAGTGGGGGCTGCTATACCGCCATTATTAGCCCCGAGGGGGTGCCCCTCTGTGACCCTGTGACTGAGGGCGAAGGGATGGCCATCGCCGATCTCGATTTCTCCCTAATTACCAAACGCAAGCGAATGATGGACTCCGTGGGCCATTATTCCCGGCCCGATCTACTCCAGCTCCAGGTGAACCAACAAGCGTGGGCCGTCATGCAATCCGCTCCCACCGTACCGCTCCCAGAGCAGGATTCTCCCTTATCCAGTGAGCCCATCCCTCACCCCGTCGATTAACCCAAGATTATGGACAAACAACATCTAATTACTGAACTGCAATCAAATGGACTGCAGGTAATTGACCCCAGTATTGGCGTGGCGGGTCGTCGGGGTGGGGCAGGCCCCTCGGATCATAAAGCGGTAACCGTGGATGGAACGACGGTGATGGTTCCCATCTATACGGGCACCGCTAGCCAGTCCCCTTATACTGCCCAGGTGAATCAAGGTCGGCAGGCGATGCTAGAGAAAGCCGACCAGGCTGTAGCCACGGTGGAATTTCCGCAGCAGCCCCAGTTTTATCAACTGCAAACGGCAGAGGGTATCCCCTACTGGAAGATTGCCCTCCTCCATAGCCATGACGTGTTGGCCACTACGGTATTGCAAACCTGTATGCGGTATCGAAATCCCGATACGGCCTGTCAGTTTTGTGCCATTGAAAAGTCCCTAGAGGCGGATCGGACCATTGCCCGCAAAACGCCAGAACAACTGGCAGAAGTGGCAGAGGCGGCGGTGCGTCTAGATGGGGTCAAACATATGATTATGACCACCGGCACACCCAATACCCGCGATCGCGGGGCTGCCTACTTAGCTGAATGTGCCCAAGCCATTAAAGCGCGGGTCAACCTACCGATTCAGGCCCAATGCGAACCCCCAGATGATTTTGGCTGGTTTGCCCAGATGAAAGCGGCAGGGGTAGATAGTTTGGGAATGCACCTAGAAGCGGTGGATGCGCAGGTGCGATCGCACATTATGCCCGGCAAAGCCGAAGTCCCTCTATCCCATTATTTTGAAGCTTTTGAGGCAGCAGTGCAGGTATTTGGCTGGGGCCAAGTTTCCACCTATTTATTAGCTGGACTAGGGGATAGCTTAGACACTTTGGTGGAGACTTCGCAACGACTGATTGATTTGGGGGTATATCCCTTTGTTGTTCCCTTCGTTCCCATTTCTGACACCCCCTTAGCCAACCATCCCGCCCCCAGCAGTGAGTTTATGTTTGCCCTCTATCAGCAGGTGGGGGCAATGCTCAAACAGGCGGGCATGTCCTCGGCAGATATCAATGCGGGATGTGCCAAATGTGGGGCTTGTTCCGCTTTGTCTACGTTTGAAGCTTAATTTTTTTGAGGGTTTATAGAAGCCTGCAATCCCCCGATTGCTGAGCAGCACTATTTAGCAGCACAGAGGTATCTGATGGCATCTAGTCGATATTGCTTTAAGTTGGCGCAATCTCCCCAGGATCTACGGGGATATTTTGACTTGCGTCAGTCTATTTTTTGCCAGGAACAAGGTCTATTTGAAGGGAACGATGAGGACGATATTGATACCACCGCCTATCCGATCGTGGCTATTGATAAAGAAGCACCTCCAGACCAACAGGTGGTCGGCGTAGTCCGCATCTACGAAGAGCAAGATCGGCTCTGGTACGGTGGTCGCTTAGGGGTTCATGCTGACTATCGGCGGGTGGGTCGCATCGGTAAAGGATTGATCTATAAAGCCGTGACCACGGCCAATACCTGGGGATGCGATCGCTTCTTGGCTACGGTCCAACTCCAGAACGTCCGGTTCTTTCAACGCCAGCACTGGGACTCCTTAGAAGAGATACAGATTTGCGATCTCCCCCATCACCTAATGGAAGCAGACCTGGCCTTTTATCCTCCCGGCCATGAACCCCGTCCCCAAACCAAGCCCCTGCTGCAAGCCTCTTAATGCTGTCGGATCTAGCCGCCGAATTACGACAAACTTTGGGCCTGCTGCATAAACGGGATATTCAACCTGTTGCCCGCCATCTAGGTGCTTGGGTTTCGGACAATACCACTCAAAAACCCATTTGGTTGGGGGATGACTGTGCCGCTATTCCCGATGGCGAGGGGTATCTGCTGCTGGCAGCGGAGGGCATGTGGTCCGTGTTAGTGGAAACAGAACCTTGGTTCGCAGGTTGGTGTGGGGTGCTCGTCAACGTCAGCGATATCTATGCCATGGGGGGGCAACCCATTGCCGTAGTGGATGCCCTTTGGAGTCA
Source organism: Acaryochloris sp. IP29b_bin.148 (assembly GCF_028285565.1). Taxonomy (GTDB): domain Bacteria; phylum Cyanobacteriota; class Cyanobacteriia; order Thermosynechococcales; family Thermosynechococcaceae; genus Acaryochloris. The sequence continues at coordinate 30,995 of NZ_JANQOY010000153.1, read as the reverse complement.
GTCCACAGATCAGGCGGAGCAACTCTGGCAAGGGATGAAAGCAGCATCTAAGGCCTTTAATGTGCCGATTGTTGGGGGTCATACTCACTGTCATAGCCCTTATGAAGTTCTATCGGTGTCAATTTTGGGACGCGCCCAACGATTGATAACCAGTTTTAATGCCCAACCGGGCGATACCCTACTGCTGGTTACCGACCTAAAAGGTAAGCCCCATCCGAAATATCCGTTTTGGGATGCAGCAACGATGGCAGAACCCCAGATATTGCAGGCCAATCTGAATCTATTGCCCATCCTGGCTGAGTCAGGACTATGCGATGCCGGGAAAGACATTAGCATGGGGGGCTTAGTGGGCACCTTATTGATGTTGCTGGAGACTTCCGGTTGCGGGGCTGTGCTAGACCTAGAAGCAATTCCCAGTCCTGCTGATCTGGACTTTAAACAGTGGCTGGTGAGTTTCCCCGGTTATGGTTTTTTGCTCAGTGTTAGACCCGATTGTGTGGAGCCAATCCAGCAATTATTTGCCCCCCATGATTTGGTCTGTGCAGCTATTGGCCAGATCACGCCGGGGCATACCTTAACTCTAAAACTTGGCGCTGAGTCAACTGCCTTCTGGGACTTGAGTCAAGAATCCCTCACGGGTTTTTCTCCGTCCCATGCAGACCGGAATCACAGCCCATCAAACCTCTGAATCGGGCGGTCGTCGATCTTGCAATTGGGCCATTTCTCGATGGAGTTCGGCTTGGAGTTCAGCTTCGGTGGGCAGGTGGAGCTGATAGCGGCTGGCGAAGATTTTGGATTGTTGGTTGGGGCCAAGGGTGTATTTGACCACGGCATCATTTTTATCGGAGCAGAGGATCAGACCCAGGGTGGGGTTGTCGTCTGGGGCACAGCGTTCGAGATCGTAGTAGTTAACGTAGAGCTGGAGCTGGCCAAGGTCGCCGTGGTTGAGTTTTCCGACTTTCAGATCGATCAGAATGTAGCACTTCAGGATGGTGTGGTAGAAAACAAGATCGATATAGAAGTGATCGCCATCCAGGCTGATCCGTTCTTGGCGTGAGACAAAGGCAAATCCTTTGCCCAGTTCGAGCAGAAAGGTTTGCAGGTTGCTAATCAGAGCGGTTTCGAGATCGGATTCGACGAGGCGAGGGGATTCGGGGAGGCCGAGGAATTCGATCACCACGGGATCTTTGAAGATATCGCTGGGAGTTTGAATCATTTGGCCTTCGGTGGCGAGCTGTATCAGTCCGGCTTTGTCGGTGCTTTTGGCGAGGCGTTCAAATAGAAGGCTGCTGATTTGGCGTTCAAGTTCGCGGGCGGACCAGTTATTTTGAAGCGCTTCGATTTCATAGAAGGCGCGAGCATCTAGATTATCCACTCGCATCAGTCTTCGGTAATGGGTCCAAGAAAGATTGGGATGAAGTTGACCGGGTTGCCAGTTGGGGTTGGGTTGAAGAGTTTTCGCGAGGTCGAGCGGGGCATCAGAAAGGCTACTCACCGCGTAGCCTTTGTCCTGTTCACCCAGCAGTTGCGGATAAGCAAAATAAAATTGGCGAATAAGTTTTAGATTGGCATAGGAAAAGCCTTTACCAACATCTTTGGTCAGTCTACGGGAAAGATCTTTGAGTAGGTTTTCGCCATATTCGGCCCGTTGTTGCCCCTGTTGTTCTTGTTCAACAATTTCGCGCCCGATCAGCCAGTAGGAGACGACTTGTGTCGTGTTGACAGTTCGGGAAACGCCAATTTTGGCGGCATTGAGAATGTCGAGAATACGTTGATACAGTAAGTTGGAGTGATTATCGCTCAAGGGGAAAAGGGTTTTCAGGGGAAACATTTAGACTTTCACTTTAGACTAATTGCACTGTGTCAGTAAGCAATGACCAGAGACATTACATGCCAGAGTCGACACTATCAATCGCACTGTTGACCTATGCCACCAAGCCACGGGGCAGCGTTATCCATACCCTAGAACTGGCAGCAGCGCTTACCGCTTTGGGTCATCAAGTTTGTGTGTATGCCCTCGATAAAGATGGTCAAGGCTTTGAGCGGGCCTTACCTCATCCTGCGCAGCTTATTCCTGCTCAAGCCGCACCTATTAATATCGATGCTCTGATCCAGCAGCGGATTCAGGAATTTGTAAAATTCTTCGGGGAACATCCCCCTCAACACGATATCTATCATGCCCAAGATTGCATTAGTGCCAACGCTTTAATGCAGCTTCGCCAGAAACAGTATCTCCTCTCCGTCGTCCGCACCGTCCACCATATTGAAGACTTTCAGAGTCCCTATTTACAGCAGTGCCAAGACCGCTCAATTCGAGACCCCGACTTATGTTTATGTGTCAGTGATTACTGGCAAGAGAGACTCGCCGCCGAGTACCAGATCACGGCTCCCCGTGTAACGAATGGCGTTAACTTAGAGCGGTTTTCTTCCACACCTACTGGACATGAATCTGCCCTTAAAGAAACCTTGGGCTTGCATGGATCGCCTATTTATTTGACGGTGGGCGGGATTGAACCCCGCAAAAACTCCCTCCGGTTACTCACTGCCTTTGCCCAAGTATTGCAGCATAGGCCCCAAGCTCAGCTGGTGATTGCAGGCGGAGCGACATTGTTTGACTACCAAGCGTATCGAGACCAGTTTTTCCAGCAAGTCCAGGCATTACAAATTGACATTGGGCGGTCGCTGATTTTGCCAGGGGTTGTGCCTGATACTGATCTTCCGGTTCTGTATCGTTGTGCGGATGCCTTTTGTTTTCCGTCTTTGAAAGAAGGATGGGGACTGGTCGTGCTAGAAGCGATCGCATCTGGGTTACCGCTACTTCTATCAGACCAACCGCCGTTTACAGAATTTTTAGGTAGGGAGCAAGCCGTGTGGGTCAACCCCCAAGACCCTGACCAGATGGCTAAGGGGATGTTGAGCCTGGATCCAACTCACAGTTCAGCGTCTCTCTCCTCTGCTACCCCAATTTTGGACCAATATTCCTGGCATCAGTCAGCGCTTTGTCATGTGGAACAGTATTACCGCTTACGGGCTAACCAGCAGGAATAAACTGAATCATTTGCACCTTGGGGTCGGCGAGATCTTGATAGGTCTGAGCCCGAGTTTCCAGAGATTGCAGTTGTCCTAGGGCGAGACTGCAAGGCATACCATATTTAGCCTTGACCCGATCACTGGCAATGGTCAGAGCGGTTTGCGATCGCGCAATAAAGTCACTCAAATCGTAGGTACTTCCTGGCTCTAGATAGTCTTTGACAACCAAGGAAGGGGAATAGCAAGTTTCCTGGGTACCGTCAGGCCATTGAATTTGAAAGCGAATTTCTGGCATGGATCCATGTACGAAAAGAGGTGGGTGGAACAGATTTCCTGCCCTTTACTTTAACGGTGCAGGGGGAGTCGCCAGTTGTACTGGTTGATACAAAGCGAGGAGAGTCTTTTTTATTCAATAAAGAAGTGATCCGTTTTCCCAGGCCATTTCATCCTCCAGCCGCACCTTGCTAAATTCAGTTCAGTTACGCTCCCATCTTCAGGATGTCAATGCGATTGGTCAAAGTATTTCTGGGTGCTTAGATCCAGCAGCAATTGCCCATCGTGTCACTGAAGCGTTAGTCCAGCGTTTTCAATGTGCCTTTGCTCGCATCTGGTTAACGGACACGGAACAGCAAACCCTGACCTTAGTTGCTTCTTCCGGGCTGTATACCCATACCAATGGTTCCTTTGCCCATGTGCCGATGGGGGCCTATAAGGTGGGCAAGATTGCTCAAAACCGGGTGCCGTTTTTAAGTAATTATTTACCGGATGAACCCTGGGTCAAGGATCGAGACTGGGCAATTGCCAATCAAATTCAAGGATTTGCCGGGTATCCGCTAATGGCGGGTGATCGCGTGTTAGGAGTCCTGGCTACCTTTAGTCATACTCCCCTTGCCCCAGAATTTCTGGAAGTTCTGCAAATGCTGTGTCTGACGACCACTATCGCCTTGGATGCCGCACTTCAGTCTCAGAGAACGATACCCAAATCTATGTCTCAAAGTAGAGCGATGGCCTTGTCCGATCAACTGGCACAGGTGCTCACCTCAACTCAGTTAATGTTGGTGGGCACGGAACGGGATCTCCCGGCTTCTATGGCTTATGCCCTGCTGCGGGGGGTGGAGCTGTTAACCCAACTGAATTGCAGCTATTGCCGCTTGACCTATGGTGAACAAGCCATATTGTTGGATGCAATCGCAATCTTCCCCCCTAACATCCGTGAAGATCGACTAAAGCGAGCTGCCTCACCCTTGGCAGAGCTACAACGGATGACTCTATGGCTGGGAGGGACGTTGACCACCCAACCCGACCCTCAAGATCGGGTATTTGAGCTGACCTTAACGCTGCCCTATAGGGCGGCTGCATCTGAGCATTTATCCGTGTCGGTTCAATGTCAGCAATCTGTCTTACAACTGGCATTTACCCATCTATGCTTGCAAGCAGGCTTAAATCTGAAGCATGCACCCTCTAAAACGGCAGCATCAGATACCCCAGAAGTCCTGCTAACGGATCGTCTAGATGTTCCCCCATCAAACTCGCCCATCATTTGGATTCAGCATTCTCCTCGGGGGCAGATTCCTGCTGCAGCTCAAGCAGTGGTGACACTGGATATCATTCCCCAACAACTCTATACGGTCGTGGCTCAAGTCTCTCAAGGCCAAGCTGCTTTGCCGGAGCTGATCGCTCCGGTGTTATCCGACCGAGAGCAGGAAATTATGCGGTTGTTGTCTCAAGGGCTGAGAGATCGCGATATTGCCAACCGATTGCATATCAGCGCCAGTACGGTTCGGTTTCACGTCAACAATACATTGACCAAGTTAAAGGCCAAAAATCGGTATCAAGCCGTTTATGAAGCCACCAGTCGAGAGTGGATCTAGATGCGATAAGTCGTCTTAAAGATTCACATTCTCGAACTAAATGCACAGTATCTCATAATTAATATATAGAGCTACATTTTCACTATTTTTAGAGCTTTTTTTAAAATATTTTTTATAGCTGCAACCATCTAGAATTAGATGCATTTTTCGGATTTATTAGAGAATCGTCATTCTATATAAAATATTGACCATACAGCTTAATTGAGTTCATTTCTTACTATATAGAAAATTCATTGATGTGCATTCAGGCCTGAAGGGATAGGTAAATCCGCTACTGGATGACATTCCAGTCTTTTACGGAGAGTCCACTATCTGGCTAGCTGTAATCAACCATAAGTCGGCGATTTAAGAGGTCGTTGTTTATGATTCAAGATGCTAGTTCGTTCACCATCATTAAATTTTATTTTAAGGTGGTGATTTTTATAATTAACATTTGAGATTCAGTTACGAATACATCCATAAACAAACTGATAGTGACTAAGGTTTTGTTTTATATCATATTTATGATTCAAACTATTTCCTTGAGTCATAGATTGAATCATAAAAACACTCATTAAGCGGTACTATTGAGACATAAGAATGGAGAATCAAGCATGGTAAATCCGTCTGCATATTCTTCACCCTCTGATCAGAAAAGCACAGCAATAATAGTCGGTGGTGGACCAACAGGCTCACTAACCGCCTTATATTTAGCTCAGATGGGTTGGCATGTATCTGTTTATGAGCGGCGCAGTGTTATTGCCGAAACTTCAAGTACTCGTCGCTCGTTCAATATTGTGCTCAACAGGCGAGCACTCAATGGATTGGAAGAAGTGGGGGTTCAGCTATCACCAGAAAAAGTCGTATCTATTCAAGGTGGTATTCGACACACTGTTAAACAAGCAAAGTTAAGCCAGGGATTTCGAGACTCGATTTCAATCGATCGTTTTACGCTAGCTCAATCTTTAATTTCAGACGGGAAAAATCGTTATCCTGACAAAATTAATTATTATTTTAATCAAAAACTATTGCAGATCAATATCCAAGAAAAAACTGCGGTTTTTCAAGCAGAATCCAAACAACATGAGGAGACATTTGATCTACTAGTGGGCGCAGGTGGCGTCTTTAGTACGGTTAGAGCTGCAATGGAATCTCAGATTGAGGAATTTACAGTTCGGCAGAACACAGACAATATGTTGTACAAAATCTGTGATTTAGGATTAGTCGAAAATTTCTCCGGAGCGACAAAAGAGTGGGAAAACCGCTTTCATACCTGGCCTGGTACTCAGCCTGTTACCCTGCTTGCACCCCCCAAGATTGATGGAACACTCAATGGGGTTTTGATTTTGCCCCAAGAGGGAGAGATAACCTTCGATAAACTGCAAACTGAAGAAGACATATGCACCTTATTTAAAGAGAAATTCCCAAATATCTTCCCTAATCTTGATCAAGCAGGTTTACCCTCTCACTTCGCCCAAGATTTACTATCGCAAAAAGCTGCCAATGGTGGGATAACGACTGTCTGCAATCAGCTCGTCGGCAGTGACTGTATTGTTCTGCTGGGAGATGCCGCCCATTCAGTGTGGCCATCCTTAGGACAAGGGTGTAATACGGCCCTTGAAAGTTGTCGAGTTTTTGCAAACACCTTGGCCCAATCTAATGGGAACCTCTCTGTTGCTTTGCCCACATTTAGTCAGATACGGAAGCCCGATGTGGATGCGATCGCTCAACTTTCTGAAATTGGGTTTGGTGGCAATAAACGAGCAACGAGCACGCTTTTTATCGCTAAAGTATTGATACTTATGCTTCTGCATAAGCTTTTGCCAAAGTGGTTTCACAAATATGCTCTCCTTCAACTAGGAGATGCTAATGTCCCTTATTCTAAAATTTGGCAACAATCTCAGAAGCAGGAGAAACAGCTACTTGTCTTATTAGCCGTTGTTATTGCCATCGGTCCAGTCATTTGGTTGGCGCTGCAGATCAGTTGAGGAATTATGATTCTTTCTCGCCTATTCTCATATTTTTAAGCTAAAGAATAGTTTTCGATTATCACGAAAAATCGTCATTTTAGATTTTATCTAGCCAGATTAAAGTAGGGATCAGTGCAAGCATAAGATCGTTTTCTGATAAGCGGTGAAATTCATCTCGGAAGTGGTGAATGTAATGGCCCAATTTGAGGTCGTGAATCCATTGCGCAAATAGACTGGGCGACGCGCACTTGTTGAGGCTCAATCGGGGAATGGTTATGGACCTGAGCCATGATATTCCGACCTATTGTTAGACAATAACCAACAACAGTTCGAACGATATATCGTAAGCTTTGAGAATGCCATCCAGCCCAAGCATTAAAACTCAGACAAACCAGAGCAATAGTGAACAGAATATAGGTGGGAGCCATAACCACACCGATCATCAACCAGGACAGATCATGCAGCGCCAGCAGTACCGCAGCTAGACTGGCGACGCCAATATTAAAGTGGACGGAGCGCGGAGAATGGTTCCGACTGACCTGAACAACGGTGAAGGCCGTGGCGAAGATATTGATGGGAACTAAGGATGCACAAATTCCAACACAGTGGCATCGGGAGAAGTCAAGGAGAGCGTTAAGACTAAGCATGTTCCCCGTTCTATCATGTTTAGAGGGTAGATGTTGCTAATTTAGAAAGCTAGGCAATAATACTTAATGCTGCTCTAATCCCTGTATTTATCAATTTCGGCGAGGTAAACTCTGATGAGTTCGTCCCCAACTTTAGGTCCCATCCATCCCCTCGTACCCGCTGGAGAGGATCTAGAACCTGCGATCGCATTCTACGAACAGAAACTCGGTTTCAACGTCATCCACCGCGAAGGTGATCCGCTTCGACTGGCGATTGTGCAACGGGATACGGCTGTTCTCTATCTGTGCAAAAACAGCTACCAAAATTTGGGCAGTCCTACCAGCCTCAGGATTCAGGTCAATAATATCGAGCAACTCTATGCTGAATACCAAGCGAGGGATAAGAGTATTGTCCAAGAGCATCTAGAACAAAAACGCTGGGGACCCAAAGAATTTGTTGTCTATGACCCAGTTGGCGGCTGCTTAACGTTTTTTGCCATGCCTTGATCCGGCTTTGCCTAAGTTGGTTAGAAATTAGGCAGCAATCGCAGCAGATTGAGGCCAGCGACCTACAGCATTGCCAATCGTAGCTAATTCCTGAGTTAAAACTGCAAACTGATCAGGGGTGAGTGACTGAGGACCATCCGATAATGCCTTAGCAGGGTTAGGGTGAACCTCAATCATCAAAGAATCGGTTCCTACTGCGATCGCAGCTTTTGCTAATGCCGGAACATATTCAGCCCAGCCCGTTCCATGACTGGGATCAACCATAATAGGTAAATGTGTCAGCGATCTCAGCACCGCTACCGCTGCCAGATCCAGCGTATTGCGTAAATGCTGCCGATCAAAGGTGCGAATGCCTCGTTCACACAAAATGACCTGAGAATTCCCGGCAGCCAGGATATATTCTGCAGCCATCAGCCATTCCTCAATCGTGGCAGATAGTCCTCGCTTTAATAACACCGGCTTAGATTGAGCCCCAGCGGCCTTCAGCAAAGGAAAGTTCTGCATATTCCGAGCCCCGATCTGAACCACATCGGCAACCTCAGCCACCTTCTCCAAATCTGCCGTATCCATCACCTCGGTAATAATGCCCAAGCCAGAGGCATCACGAGCCGCAGCCAATAGGCCCAGAGCACTCTCTCCATGTCCTTGGAAGGCATAGGGAGAAGTACGGGGCTTATAGGCTCCGCCACGCAAAAAAGAGGCCCCAGCAGCAGCAACCCGCTGGGCCGTCTCCACAATCATGGCTTCATTTTCAACAGAACAGGGGCCTGCCACTAAAACAATCGGATCGCTTTCTCCAAAAAACACGGGTCCCTTGGGGGTTGACACTGCAACACGGCTGGATGCGCCATGTCGAAATTCTCGACTAACCCGTTTATAGGGCTTACCCACTCGCAAGACTGATTCAATCCAGGGGCTCAAGTCCCGAATCCGATCGGGATCTAACGCTGCCGTTTCGCCCACCAACCCAATAACGACATTGTGTTGACCGACAATTTTCTCTGGCGTTAACCCCCAATCTCGCATTTCTTGGTCCAAGGACTGGATCTCCGGCTCGGGGGTGCCATTTTTGAAAACGATGATCATAAGGTTTACTCCTTACGAATTAGCTGACTCCTCTTGAGACTCAGTAGCTTCCGTTGTCGATGGGGGTGTCTCTGCTTTAGCAGACGCCTGTTTTGCCTTGGCCTTGCCTTCTGTTTTGGCCTTGCCTTCCGTTTTAGCTTGTTCTTCCTTGAGGCGTTGCCGCTCTGCCTTCTGCACGCGACGACGGTCTTGGATGCGGCCTAGGTTCAATCTAAACTCGCTAATGCCAAGCGGTGATCCCTTAATTTCCTCATCCCAAGAGGCGGAAATAATCCCATAACTCACCCCAACCAGACCTAAGATTAAAAAGGTAATACTGGCAAACAACACTAGCGTGCCGGGAAACTCCGCCCATCCTTGCTCAGTGACAAAATAACTGGCAGGGATGGTCAGAAAAGCCAACAGGGTGGGAATACCCGAAAAAATTCCCACTCGTCGAATCATGCGGTTGCTGACAACTTTAGGAATAACAGCGGAGGGATCAGCTCGCTTCTTCCCTTTGGCCTTTTTCTGCTTTTTCTTCGACTTAGGAGCTTTTGCAGATAGTTTGGGGGCAGACTTTGCTTTCTTCTTATTCTCAGACGCCGAAGCATCAGCTAAGTCTAAGCCAAAGCCTGATTTGCTGTTTGTGTTATTACCGTCAGGTTTAGAAGCCATGGGAGTAAAGTACCGTTAACCCCGAATACCTAAGCGTTGAATCAGCTCACGGTAATGGGCTGGATCTTTTTTCATGATATAGGTCAACAGGCGCTTACGCTGACCAATCATTTTCAGAAGACCCCGACGAGAAGAATGGTCTTTTTTGTTGGTCTTGAGGTGTTCACTCAGCTTACTGATCCGCTCAGTCAGCATGGCAACTTGAACATCTGCAGAGCCTGTATCAGTCTCGTGCACTTGATAGGCTTCAATAAGTTCCTGTTTTTTTTCTTGTAACAAAGCCATACGTGATCCGTGTTTTCTCAAAACGCTAATTCTATCATAATGACATCTCATTCCCTGTTCTTTGTTGCTAAACGTACGTTCTCCTTTAGAACCGTTTAGACTAGAAGGATAAAGAATTCTTAAGGGGCTAATGACGGTTCAGGACAAGCTGCAAAAACTGCAAACCCTCTTCGCTCAAATGGAACGTGCTCTGATTGCCTATTCAGGGGGCATCGACAGTACCTTAGTGGCAAAAGTTGCTTTTGATGTGTTGGGAGATCAAGCGCTTGCCACGACCGCCAATTCCCCCTCCCTTCTGCCTGAAGATTTGGAAGATGCTCAGGTGCAGGCCGCCGACATTGGGATTCCCCATCGCGTTGTCGCCACTCACGAAATGGATAATCCCCATTACACAGCTAATCCTGTTAATCGGTGTTATTTCTGTAAAAGTGAACTCTATGACACCCTAAAACCCTTAGCCGCAGAATGGGGATATGCCTATGTGGTGGATGGGGTAAATGCGGATGATCTGCACGATTATCGTCCGGGGATTCAAGCGGCGAAGGAGCGGGGCACGCGATCGCCTTTGGCAGAGATCGGTATTACTAAGCTAGAAGTGCGAGAAATTTCTAGGCTATTGTGTTTGCCCTGGTGGGACAAGCCTGCACAACCTTGTCTCAGTTCTCGTTTTCCCTATGGGGAAGCAATTACGGTGGAGAAGCTACGGCGAGTTGGACAAGCAGAACGGTATCTTCGTGATTTGGGCTGGTCGACATTGAGGGTGCGATCGCAAGCCGATACAGCGCGGATTGAACTTCCTGCTGCTGAGATCACGGCCTTTGTCCAAAAGACCAATCTCGCCCAACTAGTAACAGCATTTAAGAACTATGGCTTCACCTATATCACCCTCGACCTTGAGGGATTTGTGAGTGGCAAGCTCAATCAGGACCTCTCCTTACTGTCATCATTGCCCTGAGATAGCGTTACCTTTGACTACCCGCAAAAAACGTCGTGCCATCGGAGGATGGGTTACTTGTGCCCCTACGTCGACAGGGGGATTGCGGGGATCATCTTGAACTCTTATGCAAGAAGTCTACCCCCTCAAGGATGTAGGCCAAGTCTATCAACATAAGCTAGTATTGACAGCAATAGCATGCTGAATGCAGCTCAAGAGGGATAAGGACTTAGATGTAAATGTGCTGATGGATATCAATCATTAGATGATACCTATCCTTGTTTCAAGAAAGATTTAGGTGTCTTTTTGATGGCTTGTTTAACGCTATCTTGTATCCACACTTAGAATGCCTCAGCATCATGTAATAGAGACAGAGAGCAGCTGGCATAAGTGAGCAAGCAAAATACTAATTAAATGGATGCATTACTGACACTTTGTTCTGACAGTATTGTCCTATGAGCCTTCTCCAAAGAATGAGTCTTTCAACTCAGCCTCGAATAACAAATATCCTCATACTAAATAATGATTAAAAAAGTTACAGATGGCGATCGACTTCTTGCTCTAATCGTATCCCATCATTTTCATGAATCAGGGATTCATTTTTTTACCCCTGATCAACTTTCTCAGCAACTAGCCTATATGCATCATCCCACCGGAAAGCATATTAAGCCACATGTCCATAATCCAGTTCCTCGTCAAGTGGAATATACCCAAGAAGTCCTATTTATTCGTAAAGGGAAGTTACGAGTGGACTTCTATAACGACCAGCAACAGTATCTTAATAGTTACATCCTAGAAGCAGGAGATGTCATTCTTCTAGTGACCGGTGGGCATGGATTTGAAGTGCTCGAAGAAGTTGAGATGTTCGAAGTCAAGCAAGGTCCTTACGTGGGCGAGGAAGATAAAACACGATTTACTGGCATTGCTGCTGAACAAGTTACTATGATGGATTTAGGGGATAGCTGATGGCGTTTGTTCCAGTTAATGAACCTCTTCTCAATGGCAATGAGAAAAAGTATCTAAATGAGTGTATCGATACTAAGTGGATTTCTTCAGAAGGTCCTTTCGTTAAACAATTTGAACAGCAATTTGCTGAGCAAATGGGGAGGAAGCATGGCATTGCTGTTTGCAACGGTTCTGTTGCCATAGACGTTGCCCTTGCTGCGCTCAAAATCGGTCATGGGGATGAAGTGATACTTCCCTCATTCACCATCATTTCCTGTGCCGCTGCGATTGTGCGGGCAGGTGCGACACCCGTAGTTGTAGACTGCTGCCCTGCAACTTGGAATATGGATGTCAGCCAAATTGAAGCCAAGATTACCGACAACACAAAGGCCATCATGGTTGTTCATATTTATGGATTACCTGTGGATATGCAACCACTGATGGAATTAGCGAATAAATATGGGCTATATATTATTGAAGATGCCGCTGAAATGCATGGCCAGACTTATAATGGAGCCCCTTGTGGTAGTTTCGGTGCGATTAGTACATTTAGCTTTTATCCCAATAAACACCTCACCACAGGGGAAGGTGGAATGGTACTGACCAATGATGAGACATTGGCTGATCGTTCTAGATCTCTGAGAAATTTATGCTTCCAACCGCAGAAACGATTTGTTCACCTGGAGTTAGGGTGGAATTATCGGATGACCAATATGCAAGCTGCGTTGGGATTGGCACAACTAGAACAAATAGATACGTTTATCGCTCGCAAACGCCATATGGGGGAAGTCTATAATCGCCTATTGGCAGAGATTCCTGGACTTCAGCTACCTGTCCCTAAAACTGATTATGCAACCAATATATATTGGGTCTATGGCATTGTTTTAGAGGACAATGTTCCCTTTGATGCCCAGGAAGCGATGAAACGTCTAGCAGCTCATGAAATTGGGACGAGACCCTTCTTCTGGCCGATGCATCTTCAACCTGTCTTCCAAGAGATGGGACTATTCGATCAGGTGTCCTGTCCCATCTCAGAAAAGATTGCCCGCCGTGGTTTCTATATTCCCAGCGGACTCGCATTAACTGACCTACAGATGCAACAAGTCGCTCATGCTTTGCAAGACGTTATGCGATAGTCATCTATCTTGAACCCTTTTTATCCCAGCACCCAACAAATTATCATGGGTGCTCGGCTACTCTAATTGAAGCAACTCTATTGAATGGGACCAATGCTTGGGAAACTTGCTTTTATTCACTATCCTCATGGGCCTAAAAATGCACGGCTTGAAACGATGCCATTTGCCCTGAATACGGTTATGTCTTTAGCCAAAATGGGTTGGGCCGTTGATTTATACCTTTGGGAAAAACCTTTATGGGGAAGACCTATTGCAGACTATAGAGATTTACTGCCTCAAAACGTCTCTATCCAATTCTTTACTGAATCGCGATTTGGCCTGACTGGACGCTATTTGGAGCGCTGGTTAAGATCTCGATTTAAGCAAAGGAAAGACTATCATTGTGTATTGGGTTTGGGGCAAAAAGGTGCATTCATTGGCAACGTGCTGGCTAAAGCGAATGAATGTCCGTTGATCCAGGTGGTTGATGAGTTTCCCAGCAATTGGCCACAGACCATGTGGACCACTTTAGAACAAGAAGCTGCCCAAAAGGCAGCCATGATTGTAGTGCCTGATCCTCAGCAATACCCATTAATTTCTGAAGAACTAGGCCTGTCTCAAACGACGCCTTATGCAACGCTTCCCAACATAGCTGCTATTCAGCCTTGTGCTCACGATATTGATTGGCATCTCAGATTCAAGCTTCCTAAGGATTCTATTCCATTTCTTTATGCAGGCACTGTCGATACATGGGCTCGTGTGCCAGAGATTCTTTCGTCTGTGGCTGACTGGCCTGAACCTGCAGTACTTATTGTCCATAGCCGCTCTAAGGGGGAAGTTGACGCTTTCCGACAAAGATATTCTCATCTGGAAAATCACCGGATTTATTGGAGTGATCAGGTTTTGTCCCAAGATGAATTGAATTCACTGGTCGCCTATTGTGAAGGGAGCTTTGCACTTTATCATAATTCTGGCCCACATATTGAATATGTGGGTTTCTCCTCTGGCAAACTGATGCGTAGTCTGGCCTGTGGCTCTCCAGTTATTGCATCTCAACTCTCCTCTTTTAGCTTTATAGAAAAAGAAAATTTGGGTATTTTAATAGAGGGGGGCTCTGAGATTCCGTCAGCAATCCATACACTAATGGGTAAGCAGTCGGAGTATCGAGAGCGATGCCTGAACTTTTGTCAGACCAAAGCTTCCTTTGAGGCTTACTGGCCCAAGTTCTATGAGCAACTGATTCAAATGACGGGTAATCAACTTGAATCATAGATTTGTCCTAGCTTGGCCATTGGTTTGAATCGCGTAGTGTCTCACTTCCTTGCCTGCCTGGTAGTGCGCTAGGAATTCACCGTTAGATGATCAAAAGTAGTGCTGCAAACTGAGATTCTATTTGTATTCTAGTCTGATCGTATCGTTGAGTTGAGGCTTGAAAATTGGTGCATGCCTCCATGTTTTGCAGTTTAAGATTTTTGCTAGCTAAACAAACAGCTTAATTGGGGATTTTACTACAACTGAAGTGACTGAGATCACCCTTGGCAAATTTGCTCTATGGAACAATGAAGTTTAATGCCTCTAGGACGGAGGCTGACAGATTTGACCTTATAATATTTATAAATAATCACGTATGGAAGCTGAATAATCCCAAAATCAACATATTTAAGAATGATAGAACTGATTTTAGATTAAAAGCTCGTAATTTTATCCTATTTCGTTATATAGTGGTTGTTTAAGGTGGTTTTCGCTCGATCTTGTCTAACCACTAAATATCTGTACAACATAGGTTCTTCAAAAGCTGGCTTTTATTCTCTTGATAAGAATATAAAAAGATCAATTATTTAGGCAAACTAATTGGGTTGAATACTATAGAGGTTTAAGGCTGACGGAACCAGATGTTTTGTTCTAAGCTTTGTAGAGTAAAAACTCTCTCTATAGAAGATGGTCTCTTGGCCATCACAAGGACATTATCAAGTCTTAAATGCATCTATATAAGTTGGGGAAGTTAACATGAGCTACACTTCAGAATCTGACCATGCAACTAGCAAACTTTTTCATCCTCTTTTAGGCCAAAAACAGCAGTCTCCTCCCCCTCAAACCCTAGAGTTTAAGGCTCAAGTTAGCGTTAATAAGCCAGGTTTTTTAGCACATCATTGTGTTTATGATGTTGCGATCTTACCCGCAACTGCTTATGTGGAGATGGTGTTAGCGCTAGGACACACTGAGTTCGGGATCAAGAACTGGACGATTGAGAACATTAGTATCCAACAGGCTTTAATTCTACGAGAGAACACTCAGCACGATGTTCAGCTCACCCTGACATCTGGTGAAGACAATCGCTCTACCTTTCAGATTTTGAGTGAGGTAACGGGTGGGCAGCCTGGAGAATCGTCCCCCATTTTTCATTCATCTGGCTCCTTGGTGGCTCTCCATCAACCCTCAGACTCTAGTCATAATATTCCTGTAGTAGAACTGACGTCTTCGCTGCAGATCAGCGCCGTAGATGCTTTTTACCAGGACTGTGAAGATCGAGGGATTATGTATGGTCCTTGTTTTCAGGTGGTTGAGCAGCTTTGGCGACGGGATGGCAAAGCTTTAGGTCAGATTAAACTCCCCGCTGACTTGCTAGCGAACGCGTCGGACTATATCGTTCATCCTGTGCTGTTGGATAGTTGCTTTCAAGTACTCTGGGCTGCTTTACCCGAGGCAGTTAAAGGGGAAACTTATTTGCCGGTAGGAATTGAGCAGCTGAATGTGATTGGCGATTTTCCCGAGGTAGCGGGTTCTCTATGGAGTTATGCTCAACTCCATGCGTCACAAGAGTCTCGTCCACAAACGATGACGGCTGATCTATACCTATGCGATCCGCAGGGAACTGTTGTAGTCGAAGCCAAGGGGGTTGTGATTGAGCATGCCCACCATGAGGCTTTGCTGGGGAGTCTGCGCCAAAGACAAACGCTTGCCATTTCTTCGACCTACACGGCTGAGCCTGTTGAGGATGCTTTGGCCTTTTGGATGCAAGAATTAGATCTGCCTTTCCAGATCCAATTTGCCCCTTACAATCAAGTATTTCAAGAGTTGTTGAATCCCTCTAGCTTACTGTCCAGTAATCACGAGGGTGTCAATGCTGTATTAGTGCGCTTAGAAGATTGGAATCAGGGGGAATCGTCGCTACAACTAAAAGTAAGTCCTGCTGAAAAAGAGCGTTATCTCGCTGAACGTGCTCATTTTCAGTTGCCAAATCGAGTTGAGGTTGCCCATCTCAATCCCTATGAAACGGAATATTTGTACAAAGAAATTTTCATCGATCAAGTTTATCAAAAGCATGGCGTAGTCTTGCAAGATGGAGACTGTGTTGTGGATATTGGGGCGAATATTGGCCTATTTACATTATTTGTCCAACAACAATGTCCCAACGGCACTGTGTATGCTTTTGAACCTGCGCCTCATGCCTTCGATAAGCTTCAGTGTAATGCAACACTATACGGCCAAAATACGCACCTGTTTAATTGTGGTTTAGGAGGAAGCGATAGCGTTGAGACCTTTACCTTCTACCCCAATTCCTCGGTGTTTTCTAGCTTTGCTGCTGATTCCCTGGAGGATGAGCAAGCGATTCGCGCTGTGATTCTCAATATGCTGCAGCGGGATCAGGCTATGACCGAGAGCGAAATTGATGCTTTGGCGGATGAGTTTTTAAAGGATCGGCTCAATAAAGAAACGTATCAGGCTCAGTTGCGGACCCTATCTAGCATTATTGAAGAACATCAGATTGGGAAAATTGATCTCCTAAAGCTAGATGCAGAGAAAAGCGAGTTGCCAGTTTTGCAAGGGATCAAAGAGGAGCATTGGCCGATTATTCAACAAATGGTGGTGGAGGTCCACGATCAAGAGGGCAGCATTATTGAGGCCGTTAAAACACTATTACGGACCAAAGGCTTTGAGCTAATTATCGATGAAGAGGATATGCTCCAAAGTTCTGGACTCTATAATATTTATGCCATCCGTCCTGAAGCCAGAAGAACGCCAGTAGCTGTAAAGAATGAAGTTAATACTGGAAAAATCGAGAAAAATATCCAGGATCTCTGTGATTCTCTTAGAAGCGCAGCAGGACGATCTTCAACGCCTCATATCGTTTGTATTTGTCCTAACTCACCCGATGCGATCGCAGATCCAACCGTTCATTCTATTTATCAGCAGATGGAGACAAAGCTAGTTAGCGAAGTTGAGCAGATAGAAGGTATCTATAGCTTAACCAGTTCCATGCTGAGTACGCTCTACCCAGTCTCTTCTTACTATGATCCGCATGGACATCAGTTTGGTCATGTTCCTTATACTTCAGCATTCTTTGCCGCTTTAGGTACTGCCCTGGCCCGCAAGGTTTACGCCATTCAGCATCCCTCCTATAAAGTGATTGCCTTAGATTGTGATGGCACCCTTTGGCAAGGGGTTTGTGGTGAAGATGGAGCACAAGGCATCGAAATATCACCGTCTTACCAATTTCTGCAAGCGTTTATGGTGGCTCAACAGGAAGCAGGAATGTTGCTATGCCTGTGTAGCAAGAATTCTGAAGCGGATGTCTGGGCCGTCTTTGATGCTCGTTCAGATATGCCTCTCAAACGGGATCATCTGGTTCAATCCAAAGTGAACTGGTCGTCTAAGTCTGACAATATTAAAGCGTTGGCTGCTGAGCTGAATCTGGGGCTGGATAGCTTTATTTTTATTGATGATAATCCTATTGAATGTGCGGAAGTACAGACAAACTGCCCACAGGTACTAACGTTACAGCTTCCCACTAATGCGGATGACATTCCCCATTTCCTTAAACATGTTTGGGCCTTTGACCATCTGCAGACTACAAAAGAGGACCAGCAGCGTACCGTTCTCTATCAGCAGGAAGTGCAGCGAGAGCACTTTCGCCAAGGAACGTTGACCTTTAGTGATTTTCTGGCTGGTTTAGAGTTGAAGGTTGATATTGGACCCATGACGGCTCAACAGCTGTCTCGGGTTTCTCAGCTGACCCATCGAACCAATCAGTTCAATTTCACGACGATTCGACGCTCTGAAACGGAGATTCAGCAGTTACTGGCCTCCAATCAATATGAGTGTCTAACGGTGCAGGTGAGCGATCGGTTTGGTGAATATGGACTGGTCGGGGCTGTCCTGTTCAGCACCGATGGAACCAAACTGCAGGTCGACACCTTCTTGTTGAGCTGCCGTACGTTGGGCAGAGGGGTTGAGTACCAAATGCTTGCTCAATTAGGTGCGATTGCCCAATCGAGAGGTTTAGCTTCTGTTGAAGTCCTCTATAAACCTACGCCCAAAAACCAACCCGCTATGGATTTCCTCAATAGAGTGGGGACTGAGGTTAAACACCCAGTGGGCAATGACTGGCAATTTACCTTTGATTCTGCGATCGCAGCACAACTGGCCTTTACACCGACTGAACGCGCGCCAGAACAAGAGGCGTCTTCCTCCTCAGCTCCTAAGCGATCGGTGCTGACATCAACAGTGACTCAGGTTGATTCCAACACCATTCATCGTATTGCAACACAATTCAACAACCCAGAAGAAATCCTTCAGGTCGTCGAAGCCCAAAGACACCGAGATCGGCCTGATCTGAACGAGCCATTTGTGCCCCCCAGTAATGACTTTGAAGCTGAACTTGCCAAAATTTGGTCTGAAGTTTTAGGTCTGGATCAAGTGGGGGTTCATGATAATTTCTTTGAATTAGGGGGACGATCATTGCTGATGGTGCAAGTGCATACTAAATTGCAAGAGAAATTTGCCAGCAATATTTCACCGGTCGATTTATTTAAATATCCAACGATTCATGCTCTGGCCAACCAATTAAGAGAAGGGCAAGGCGAGCAACCGTCCATGAATCTGCCGACTCAAACAGCTGATCAACGAGCCCAACGCAAGCGAGAGGCTCGCAATAGGCGACAACAGCAAAGACAATCACGTCGACGCTAAACGCTTTGACGAATGAAGGGAGACGTTATCATGTGACTATCGTCGAATATATCTGCAAATCAGACGACAATTAATCCAAATTTTGCTGGAATAAGGCTTCCTAGAATAGTACGGAGAGGGTGAATAATGGATGATGGGGTAAAGTACGACTCCATGGAGGGAATCGCTATTATCGGTGTAGACGGCCGCTTCCCAGGTGCTGCAACAGTCGAAAAATTTTGGCAAAATTTATGTGATGGTACTGAATCCATTGCGTTCTTCTCAGATGAAGAACTCACAGCCGCAGGAGTTCCGCCAGAGACACTCAATCATCCGAATTACATCAAAGCAGGATCGGTTCTATCAGATGTGGATCTATTTGATGCGTCCTTCTTCGGTTTTTCTCCGAGAGAAGCGCAGTCGATGGACCCTCAACATCGACTATTACTGCAATGTGCTTGGGGGGCGCTTGAAAATGCCGGCTACAATAGTGAGACTTATGACGGTAGAGTTGGCGTCTATACAGGGTCTAGCCTGAGTACATACCTACGACATAATCTGCTGCCAAATCAAGACTTTCTCAACCGCACAGGCGAGTTACAGATCGAGATTGGTAATGACAAGGATTTTGTCCCCACTCGGATCTCATACAAAATGAATTTGAAGGGGCCAAGCGTTTGTATTAATACGGCTTGTTCATCTTCGTTAGTTGCTGTACACATTGCTTGCCAAGGGTTGTTGGATGAAGAGTGTGATATGGCTTTGGCGGGTGGCGTTACGATTCAGATCCCCCAAACTCAAGGATATTGGTATCAAGAAGATGGAATTGCATCTCCAGACGGACATTGTCGCCCTTTTGATGCCAAAGCCCAAGGAACGATCTTCGGTAGTGGTCTGGGAATTGTTGTCTTAAAACGCTTAGAGGATGCCTTGGCGGATCAGGATCACATTTATGCTGTGATCAAAGGTTCAGCGATCAATAATGATGGCTCTCTTAAGGTGGGGTACACTGCTCCCAGTGTTGATGGCCAGGCAGAAGCAATTGCAGAAGCTTATGCGATCGCAGATATCGAACCAGAAACCGTTTCCTATATTGAGGCTCATGGAACAGCGACAGGAATGGGAGATCCCATTGAAGTGGCTGCTCTTAACCAAGTTTTTCAAGCTCAAACCGACAAAACAGAGTTTTGTGCCATCGGGTCCGTTAAAGGTAATATTGGTCACCTCAACCGCGCTGCAGGTATTATCGGCCTGATTAAAACGACTTTAGCTCTAAAGCATCAGCAGATTCCCCCAAGTCTGCATTTCGAGCAATCCAATCCTCAAATCAACTTTGGCCAAAGCCCGTTTTATGTCAATACCCAACTTCAAGACTGGCAAGTAGAAGGAAGTCCAAGACGTGCAGGTGTCAGCTCCTTTGGGATTGGTGGTACCAATGCTCATGCAGTTCTAGAAGAAGCACCCACATTATCGCCCTCCCAGCCCTCTCTCAGACCTTGGCAACTCCTCGTTTTATCTGCCAAAACTAAAACTGCCCTGAATGCGGCAACCCAAAATTTAGCCCTCCATTTTCAGCAAAATCCTGATATTAATCTGGCAGATACCGCATTTACCCTGCAGGTTGGGCGGCAAGCCTTTACCCACCGACGAATGCTGGTGGTTGAGACTGCTTCCCAGGCGATCGAATCGCTGGACACACTCAATCCACAATGGGGCAGTACCTCCTCAAAACCCCCTAAGCATCGTCCTATTGTCTTTATGTTTTCTGGGCAAGGGGCACAGTACGTCAACATGGCTCAGCAGCTTTACCAAACTGAGTCCATCTTTCGTTCGCAAGTCGATCAGTGTGCCGAGATTCTAAAACCGCTTCTGGATCTAGATCTTCGCCAACTTCTTTATCCAGCTCCCTCTCAAATCGATGCCGCAACTGCCCAGTTAAAACAGACGGGGATCACTCAACCCGCTCTCTTTGTCATTGAATATGCCTTGGCACAGTTATGGATGGCTTGGGGAATTCAACCTCAGGCGATGATTGGACATAGTATTGGTGAATACGTAGCCGCTTGTATTGCCGGTGTCTTTACTCTAGAAGATGCCTTAGCCTTGGTGGCGGCTAGAGGCAAAATGATGCAAGCTTTGCCATCAGGGTCACTTCTAGCAGTATTTCTGCCTGAGCAAGAGGTTCGTTCTCTACTAACGTCTGAACTGTCCTTGGCTGCTAACAACGCGCCATCCATTTCTGCAGTGTCCGGTCCCAACGAAGCCATTGATGCCTTAGAGCAAAGATTACACCAACAGGAAATCGATTGCCGACGCCTCCATACCTCCCATGCATTCCACTCCCAGATGATGGATCCTATCCTAGATGGGTTTACTGCGCAGGTGGGTAAAGTTGCCTTAAATCCCCCCCAGATTCCCTATATTTCCAATGTGACGGGAACATGGATTTCAGCAGCAGAGGCAACCGATCCGTCCTATTGGGCTCAACATCTACGACAAGCGGTGCGGTTTTCTGGAGGGGTTCAAGAATTACTCCAAGATCCAGATCGAATCTTATTAGAAGTTGGTCCAGGACAAACATTAAAGTCTTTAGCCAAGCAGCAACCTGATGCTGCAGGACGATTTATTCTGTCTTCTGTTCGTCATCCGAAGGAAGAAATGTCAGATGTGGCGTTTCAGCTTAAGACCTTAGGAGAACTTTGGTTAGCAGGAGTTGACGTTGACTGGTCTAGCTTTTACCGCGAGGAAAAACGATATCGTATCCCCCTCCCCACCTATC
Organism: Acaryochloris sp. IP29b_bin.148; assembly: GCF_028285565.1. Classification (GTDB taxonomy): domain Bacteria; phylum Cyanobacteriota; class Cyanobacteriia; order Thermosynechococcales; family Thermosynechococcaceae; genus Acaryochloris. The sequence continues at coordinate 9,262 of NZ_JANQOY010000153.1, read as the reverse complement.
CCTTCGACCAACAAAGACACTGGGTTGAACCCACCTCTCAATCCGCTTCACTTTCAGAAAGTAATGTCCAGGCTTTGATATCCAAGTTATTGGATGTAGGGGAAATACAAACTACGGACCAACCCCTCACCCAAGCAGAGAAATTTTCTGAGCAATTGACACGGTTATTAGCCCAAGCCGGTCAATTCTCGACTGAGGAAATGACCTTATTGCCCAAAGTGCTAGAAGTACTAGCTGCACAGCATCAACAGTCCCCCTCAACGCAAGATTGGTTCTATCAGGTCCAGTGGCAACCCAAGCCACGCCAACTTCAGTTACCTAAGTCCACGACTCACCAACAGTCACCAGGGAGTTGGCTTATTTTTTCTGACCAGGGTGGCATCAGTTCCGCTTTAGCCAGTCGTTTAGATAGCTTCGGACAACAGTGTATTTTTGTCGTTCCTACAGATACTTATCAAAGTATCGATCAAAATACATGGGGGATTAATCCCACTCGACCTACCCATTTTGGGCAGCTACTGCAAGAAGTTGCTAGAACGCACCACGGAAAACCACTACAAGGCATTATTCATTTGTGGAGTATTGATGCTGCCACAAATGAGGTTCTAGATAGTGCTGCCTTGGATCAAGCTCAATCCCACAGTTGTGGCAGCATACTGCATTTGGTTCAAGCCCTTAACCAACAGAATAGTAAAGCAACACCTAAGCTTTGGCTGATGACCCAGAATGCGGTGCCCGTCGTAGGTAATCAGCAAATAGCTGTTGCACAAGCCCCTGTGTGGGGACTGTGCAAAACCATTGCTTTAGAGCATCCAGAAATCTGGGGGGGCATATTTGATGTGTCCTCAGACTCATCCCCCCCATCACAGAACGTGGCAACAGCAGAAATTGAAGCTGTATTAGCAGAGATTTTGCATCCAGATGAAGAGGAATATGTGGCCCATCGAAATGGCCAGCGTTATGTGCCTCGACTGGTTCGCCATCACCAGCCTGAGCAAAATACTAGCCCCTTGGATGGCAACAGTACTTATTTGATTACAGGTGGTTTAGGGGCTTTAGGGCTTAAGGTTGCCCGCTGGATGGTTGATCAAGGTGCCCGACATTTAGTGCTTCTTGGACGAAAAGGTCCTTCGGACAAAGCAAAGGAAAGTGTTGCAGCTCTCGAAGAATTAGGAACTACAGTGAAGGTGATTCAAGCAGATGTTACGCAAGAAACGGAGCTAGCTCAGGTCTTCACAACGATGAAGACATCTATGCCAGCTTTGCGAGGCATTGTTCATACTGCAGGGATTCAGGATGATGGAGTATTACTCCAGCAAGATTGGGAACGATTCACCCAAGTCACAGCGCCCAAAGTAAGAGGGGCTTGGGCACTTCATACCCTATCGAAAGATATACCTTTAGATTTCTTTGTGTGTTTTTCTTCAATTGCTTCGGTACTTGGGGCCGTCGGCAAAGGAAGTTATGGTGCGGCCAATACTTTCTTAGACGCTTTAGCTCATTATCGACAGGGGCTGGAGTTGCCGAGTTTGAGTATTAACTGGGGACCTTGGGCAGATGTTGGTATGGCAACAGCACTCAAGTCTCATGACCAAGACCTTCTAGACAAACTAGGGTTCAACACAATTCCTCCAGACATTGGAGTGCAAGCGTTAGCAGATCTATTAAGTCAGACGTCTACTTGCCAGATGGGGTTCTGCTCCTTAGATTGGCCCAAATTTATCCAACAACACTTTTCTAGCGGCAAAATTCCTGGTTTTCTTTCTGAGCTAACCCAGCAAAATATGCAGGAGCACGCAGAAACACTTTCAGTTCAGGATGTAATGTCCGCTTCCCCTACAGAGCTTCCTCGAATGCTAGGAATCTACATTCACACTGAAGTTGCGAAACTATTAGGGATTGAATCTTCCAAACTAGATAAAGAATCATCATTGATAAATCTTGGCCTTGATTCAATGATGGCAATTCAATTAAGAAATACCTTAAAAGGGAATATGGGGGTCAATATACCCATGGTCCAATTTATGGAAGGACTGACGGTTAATGGTCTGACAGCACAGGCAGAAATGCAATTGCGAGAGGTATCTGCTCCAGCAGAAAGTCTATCTGAGCCAGATCAGTCCAGAGATAAACTTGACCACCAGAATCAGACGAGCCATAAATCTGAGGCAGAACAAGCATTGGAGAACCTAGAGCAACTTGCAGATGATGAAGTTGATTCTTTACTTAACTCTATGCTTTCTCAAGATAATCATTTGTAGAAGAACTCAATTTATATCCTTAAGCCATGACTCATCTGTCTGAATCAAAAGCGAGCCTTTCGACTGCAGAAAAACGCGCACTATTAGCCAAACTGCTTCGGGACAAAGTCAACCAAGAGAATCAAACTTACCCATTATCTTACAATCAAAAATCACTTTGGTATTTATACCAAAGTGATACTTCAAGCGCAGCTTATAATCTCGCTTTTTCTGCTCGCATTTGCTCTGATGTGGATACTTTTGCGTTAGAACGAGCATTTCAGTGTCTGATCGATCGTCATGCCATTTTACGAACAACTTATGCGACCGAGAATGGTGAAGCCATTCAGATTGTCCATAAAAAACAGCAAGTTAGCTTTGAGAAAATCGATAGCTCTAGCTGGACCTTTGATCAATTAAATCAGCAGGTAATTGAATCTTACCGCCAGCCTTTTGATTTGAAGAACGGGCCAGTTATTCGCGTTAATCTATTTTCGAGTTCAGCACAAGACCATATTCTTTTAGTTACAATTCACCATATTGCTTATGATGGATGGTCTCACTGGCTGATCCTGAATGAATTAAAAGCTTTTTATCTTGCCGAAGTTAACAATACACCTTCGACACTACCTGAGCTGAGCCAGCAATACAGTGATTATGCAGGTTGGCAAAGTAACATGTTGTCAGGGCCTGAAGGAGAGGAACTTTGGCAGTATTGGCAACAACAACTCGCTGGCAACTTGCCCATCTTAAATCTGCCAACGGACTATCCACGCCCTACTTTACTGACCTATGAAGGATCATCACATCTATTTAAAATCAATAAAGAACTAACTTCAAAACTCAAAGAGTTAGCACAGAGTGAAGGGGTAACGCTCTATACACTACTTGTTGCGGCTTTCCAGGTTCTTCTATACCGTTATACAGGTCAAGAAGACATCTTGATTGGAACACCAACATTAGGGCGAAATCAGATCGAGTTTTCAAAAACGGTTGGAGACTTTGTTAATCCTATCGTTATACGTGGATTCCTTGGCAATAATCCTAGGTTTACGGATTTTCTAGCTAATGTTCGCACGAACGTCCTGAATTCGTTAGATCATCAAGATTGTCCCTTCCCATTTTTAGTTGAACGGTTACGCCCTGATCGGGATCTGAGTAGTTCACCTATTTTCCAAGTACTGTTTAATTATTTAAAACCTCAAAACATTGGGGAAGTCACTTCACTGCTTATTCCGAATGATAAGATCACCCAGATTGAATGGGCTGGACTTAAACTAGAGTCTTTTCATATCGAACAACAAGTAGGCCAATTCGACTTAGATTTAGAGATTTTTGAAACTGAGGATGAATTGATTTCTGTTTTTAACTATAAAACAGACTTGTTTGTTCATTCTACAATCACTCGACTGTCAGAGAATTTTCAGACTTTGCTAACGGGTATTATTGCTGATCCTTGCGAGAATATTGCGAATCTATCTCTCTTGCCCCAACAGCAAAAAGATAAGCTTTTAGTAGAGTGGAACCAAACTCAAACAGCTGATGCTCAACAGGAATGCTATCATCAGCTGTTCGAGCGCCAGGCACTGCAAACCCCCGATGCAATTGCTGTTATTCATCGAGATCGGCAGTTAACCTATCAAGAACTGAATAGTAGAGCCAACCAACTGGCGCATTATCTCCGACATCGCGGCATTGATACTGATCAAATCGTTGGTATTTGTGTTGAGCGCTCTTTAGAGATGGCCATAGGGTTTTTAGGTATTTTTAAGGCTGGAGGTGCTTATTTACCTTTAGACCCCAAATATCCTAGTGAACGTCTAGCATTTATGATCGAGGATTCTCAAGCCCCTATTATCCTCACGCAAAAACATCTCCTGGAGACTTTACCTTCTCATAATGCTCAAGTTATTTGCCTTGACGAAGATTGGCCTTTAATTTCGGAGCAAAGTATCTCACCACTCTCTCACACCGTATCATCGGAAAATCTTGCCTATATTATTTATACTTCTGGTTCTACAGGAAAACCAAAAGGAGTCATGATTCCTCATAAGGGGTTAGTGAATCATAACTTGGCAATGGCTAAGCAATTTGGACTAACGGAAAATGACCGCGTTCTTCAATTTGCATCTATTAGCTTCGATATTGCTGTTGAGGAGCTCTTTCCCACCTGGCTAAGGGGTGCAACGATTATTTTGCGTCCAGAAGAGATTTTATCGTCTATCCCAGAGTTCTTAAAGTTTGTTCTCCAAGAACAGATCACCATCCTTAACTTTCCAACAGCCTTTTGGCATGAGTTAGTGAATGGGATGCAACAGTTACAACTTGATCTACCTCAAACCGTTCGCCTAGTGGTTGTTGGAGGGGAAAAAGCTTCAAGAGCTATCTACCAAACATGGGTAAAACGGGTTGGAGATCGCTGTCGTTGGTTGAACACCTATGGCCCCACTGAAACCTCTGTAACGGCTACAGCCTATGAGCCAGGTATTGAGCTAGAGAGCGATAGTCGTATGACCGAAATTCCTATCGGTCGTCCCATTGATAATGTTCAGATTTATGTTCTGGATCAGCAGTTACAACCCGTTCCCATCGGTGTTCCAGGAGAACTCCATATTGGAGGGGCAGGCGTTGCACGCGGGTATCTCAATCGCCCAGCGCTATCAGATGAGAAATTTATCCCTCATCCCTTCAGTCATGACTCGGAGGCAAAGCTGTATAAAACAGGGGACCTAGTTTACTATCGACCCGATGGAAATATCATGTTCCTCGGTCGTGGAGATGACCAAATAAAAATCCGAGGGTTTCGGATTGAACTTGGGGAAATTGAATCAGCGTTGGAGCAACATCCAGATATAAGAGAAGCAGTAATTTTAGCTCATGAGGATCAGCCTGGTGACAAGCGCCTAGTGGCTTATCTCGCTGCTGACCCAAAACAATTGAGCACGAAGGATATACGTCGTTACCTCAAGGAACGATTACCTATTTACATGGTTCCTTCTGCTTTTGTCATGCTTGAGGTATTACCCCTTACGCCGAATGGCAAAGTAGATCGACGCTCTTTACCCGCACCTGATTTTTCGCGTGTTGAGCAAGAAGAAACTTTTGTAGCTCCTCGTAGTGAAACGGAGCAACAGCTAGCTAAAATCTGGTGTAATGTGCTTCGAATAAAAGAGATTGGTATTCATGATAATTTTTTCGATTTAGGTGGGAATTCACTCCTAGCTGTGAGTCTATTTCAGGAAATAGAGCAGAAGTTAAGTGTAAGTTTGCCTCTCTCTTCTCTTTTGCAAAATCCAACGATAGAACAACTTGCCCATACGATTTGTCAAGATGAAGATTCTACAATTTGGTCTTCTTTAGTACCTATTCATACAAACGGGACTAAGCCTCCTTTGTTTTGCATTCATGGTGGAGGCTTTAATGTGTTGATTTACCATGACTTAGCAAAGCATCTAGGATCAGATTATCCTGTGTATGGCATTCAAGCCCAGGGGTTAGATGGATCCACCGTTCTTCATGGCAGTTATGAGGAGATGGCTGCAGACTATATTCGGCATCTCCAAACTGTTCAGCCTGAAGGTCCTTATTTTCTATCAGGGGTCTCATCTGGTGGCGTGATTGCTTTAGAAATGGCTCAACAACTCCATGCCCAGGGTCATAAAGTTGCACTGGTCGCGATGTTTGACACTTCTGGCCCTGATAATGAGGGTAAAGTGCTTGACCCCATTCCTAGATTCTTTTCTGTCCTGAAGTACGTACTGAACTATACCCTCCCCCGATTTATCAATAAACGAATGCAGGTTGGGCCAACAGCCTTAGTACGTGATGCCATCCAAGAATTCCAAAAGCTTCTTAAGAAAAAAAGCTCTGAGCAAGCGAGTGAAGAAGTGGTGAATCTCCCCTTTGAAGAGGATATTAGTAATTCCATCAAAGTGCTTCCCCGCGAAATGAATAAGCTGGAAGGCTGGGTCCATCATTTTCATTTATGGGTGTTAAGGCGCTCTCAATTAGCTTATGCTGCGCCAGAAGTTGAAGTATTGGGACGAGGCGGTTCTTTTTCAGAGGTTGCCGAGAAGCTGAAAGCTTCCCACTACAAGGCTTGGATAGATTACGAATGTAAACCTTACCCTGGTACTATTACGATCTTCAAAGCCCATGAACAACTTCCTGGTTTTTATGTTGATCCTCAGATGGGTTGGGGTAGCATTGCTCAGGATGGGGTAGAGATTTATTCAGTGCCAGGCTATCACGCCGATCTCGTAAAATCACCTATGCTTGCAGAAGGTATGCAAGCCTGTATCAACAAGGCCATCAATCATACTCATGCGAGTTAAACTGGGCTACTGGAAGTAGAAGGACGATTACAAACTTTTTCCGCAATGTGGACAGGTATTTTGGGGCAGTTTGGACTTGCGCCGTTCTAATTCTTCCGTAAATCCAGAGGCTAAAATCCCTGTGGGCAAGGCGAATAACCCAATTCCCAGAATAGAAATAAAACTCCCGAGAATTCGGCCTGCGGTGGTAACTGGATAGATATCCCCATAGCCTACGGTGGTTAGGGTTGCAACTCCCCACCACATCGTGGCGGGGATACTGGCGAAGGCTTCTGGCTGGGCATCATGTTCAATGAAATACATTAAGGTTGAGGCCAGCCACAACAGTCCCAAAACACCGACCAAGGTGACCAGCAACTCATCTCGTTTGGATTTGAGAATATTACCTAACACCTGAAAGGACTGAAAGTATCGGCTAAGCTTAAACAACCGCAGCACTCTCAGTAGTCGAACAACGCGAATAAAGCGAATATCGATAGGAATCAATAAGGGCAGATAAAACGGAGCCAGGGCCGTCAAATCAATTAAGGCTAAGGGGGTAAACAGAAATTTGAGCCGTCCTAGTAGAGGGTGGCGAAACTCTGGGGCTGCGGTACAAGACCAGATTCGCAATAGGTATTCAATCGTAAAAATCGTGATACTGACGGTTTCACATACTTCAAAGTAAACCTGATACTGTGCGGTCAGCCCATCAACCGTTTCTAGGGTAATGACAGCCAGGTTGGCTAGAATCAGTACGAGGAGGCTGATATCAAAGAGTTGGCTAGCGCGATCGCCAACATCAGCCACTTCTAAAATTTCAAATACCCGTTGCCGGAATGAAGTTCTACGTTGATTCTTTCGATCCATACCCTTTCCTGACGCGTGCAGCCCGGTTCATCAGCATAGCCTAGCAGCTATTGAATTTTGGATTCGACATTGCCGGTCAGCCCATTAGCGCGCTTGGCAGATAAACAGCCGCTTGGCCGCACGGGTCACCGCAACATAAAGCAGCTGGTTGCGCTCTCTGATATTGCGGTTTCGCATCAGATTGGGCAGATCGACGAACACATTCTGAAAGGTAGATCCTTGGGACTTATGCACCGTTAAGGCGTAGCTGTAGTTTAAGTTGGCAAATCGCTGCTGTTTAAGCAGCCAAAAATCCTGCCATTGTTTGCCTTCTGCTAGACGTCTGAGTTCTTGTTGAAACCGCTGTTGCTCAGACTCATGTAAAACCGTAACTTCTGCTTCGAAGTTGGCATCAGTGACCACAAATAGTCGCCACACCCGCCAACCAGAGGAGTCATCTTCTTCGGCATCTTCTACCCAACATTCAGAGGAGGTGGGCATCAGAATTTCATCCTTACGCCGAAAGACGGGACTCATGGCGATCAGGCGTTCACCAGGGACAAACCGATAGGCATCCGCACCAAAAATGGCATTGCGAATTTGTTGGTTAAGATGGGCAACGCGTCGGTTGGTATAGGCCAAGGCCCGGACATAGTCGGAATCGTCCTGGCCTTTTTCGCTGGTAAAGGCCCGCAGGAGCTGTTTCGTCCAGTCTGTCTGTCGGAGGACGACGGTGCCTTCGGTTTTATCGTCGTTGAGATCGGTATGGAAGGTGGGCAGCTGATGGATGTCTAAATGACAACGGACGGATTCTGCTAATACCCCAATCGAGCTGCCATAACGCACTACTTCGGTCAGTTGAGCCTTATTGGAAATCTCCAGAAAGGTGGGGGAGGCGGGTTCATTAATGGGGGGAAGCTGAGCCACATCGCCCACAAACAAGAGCTGGGTGGTGAGGTGAAAGGCAGACAGCTCGGTTTGCAATAGCTCCCAAAGGTTGCGGTTGACCATTGAACATTCATCCACCACTACAAGGGCAAATTTGCCAAAGGAGCTTTCCTCATTGTGTTCAGGCACAAAGTCCTGCTCTCCTGTCTCTGGATCGATCTGTGGACGCAGCCCCAGAAGTTGACAGCAGGTGAGGCATTCTATGCTCAGTCCCCAGGAGGACACCATTTGGTTGAGGACTTTGGTGGCTTTGTTGGTAAAGGCGCTAAAGACGATGGCACGTCGGTCGCCCCGATCTTGTAACTGGGAAACAAAGGCTTGTAACAGGGTGGTTTTACCTGTGCCTGCATAGCCTTCTAAGACAAACAGTCTTTCTGGACTGTCCAAAAAATCATGGAGCTGTTCCAGGGCGGCTTGCTGATGGGTAGTAAGAGTGATGCCAGTTTTAGTTTTGACTGCCATTGGTCAGCAGTGTGAGGGAGGATTTTCACCATACTAATACTAATGCATTAGTTATTTGGGGACAGGTCGAAGGATAGTTAACGACCTAGACAGGATAATTCTCATACCAATTTCGTATGGAGATGAACTGTTTGCCCCAAATGATTGACCAAATTTCAATGCATTTGGCGATCTATACAGGTCATTTAGTTGGGTAATTGGTATCACTGCAGGTAGAGGCAGAAATCTTTCTTACCAATCCCGCACTGTTTTATGAGTGAAAACAAAGCCTCGGAGCAAGAAGTACTCGGCCATATCTCGGTAGTTAAGTTTGTCGCGTACTCGAAGTAGGAGTACCTGGAATACTATATCTACGTGAGTTCGACGCTAAACAATCGCGGCAGGGAGGGCCTTTAGCTCCTCAGGCGTCAGATCCAGAGCAGGCTTCATCGGGTGATACGAATAGGCAAT
>NZ_JANQOY010000152.1 GCF_028285565.1 Acaryochloris sp. IP29b_bin.148 | reverse complement strand
CCAGATTGCCATCAAGGCACTGATGACCATGTTTGGTAAGACTTTTAGCTTTAGAGCCAACAATAATTTCTATCGGTAATGTCATAAGACGATGACCTTAACAGAATCTGCACTTTAGGGAAGCAAGTGCTATGCTCTGGGTGCATAGATACACCAGGGACATCGCCTAGGAGAAGGGTGGAATCTTTGTAGATGCCACTTGAAAACGACCACCTATAAAATTTACGGGTGGTCTTCTGCGATCGCAGGAAGGATTCCCTCTCTCATAGAGCATTGTACACGGCGTTGACGCTTTTACTATGCTTGGTTTTAGAATTCAGGTGATTAATGCGCAATCGGGATTGCCCATAGAGGTCATAGCTCATCTCTTCTCTCGCAGCAGGAAATGATTACGCTTTGCTATCCTCCTCAATAATGGATGAGCTGAGTTTGCTCCTGCGTAAACCTGCATAAAATCGCCAACAATTCATTAAAAGACATCAACTTTCAATGAATTGCTGGCGCTGGGGAACCAATTGTTCAATTGTTAAGGAGGAGAGAAACCCTTCGAGGCTTAATCTCTCCTCAAGTCTCGCCCCTTTATAGGTATAGGAGCATCACTCATTAGGCAAAGGCGACTTCATGAGACGCCAAAGCAGCCTCTTCTTGAGAAGGCTGTGGGGAGAGATTGCGCTGGCGATTAGAGTGTGACAACTGTTGCCAAGCGGCCGCCATGGTTGAGGGCAATACACCCACAAGCTTAGCCAAAATATCATTGGAGATGGTTTGAATTTCCTCTTGATGAAAGTGTTGAGACAGCATTTCTAGAACGGCGACAGCCCTTTCAATGGGCAAATCCTGTTCACAAATTTGCTGCATCTTCTCTATATCTTCCATTCTTCGCTGAAAAGCGTCTTGACGCTCATCTAGAGTCTCCGGCACAGTCAATTCTGCCTTGCCCAAGGTGTGAATAGTCACACACTGTAAATCAAACATCCCCCCAATTGCGGCACCCGGTCCAATGTACTCAGCATAATAAGGCTTTTGTAGAATTAAGCCTGCAGGATTATTTTGGGCTAAAGAGAGAAGCTGTCCGTCTTTGAGCATCTCAATAGGCTGCTTGTGCTCAGAATTGCCGGCATCATCATGTGAATGGATTACTTTCATATGATTCTTGGGAGTAAATAACGGTATGAGTGAGACGAAAGGACTTGACTATTGCTGATAACCTGAGCGCTGCAAAATAAGCGAGCAAAAATTTTTAATTATGGTGAGGTATTCAGTTTGTCTAAGAAATACGAATCTACTATTTGTAGTGTGGGCCAAGATATCGAAAAATGCTTCCGTGATATTACTGGAAAACCATCTCCGTAAAAACACATAAGCACTTCCTATAAAGACATCCAGCCGATCGGCATCCTACTTATTCCGCAAGATTACGGAAAAAAGCAAACGTTATTAGCGGCCATGAAATGCATTTTATACAAACAGAAAATTAAATATACAGGGGTTGTTTGTTCGTATACATTTGTATATTTCTTGAAGTTCAGAACCGAGACTTGTGGAAATTACTGAGGCTTCAAAATCGTTCAATTTTCCTGAAAAGCATATCAGAGTTATGCTCAATCCTCGGCAAAAGCATCCACATCCTTACGGGGAAGGAGCAGGTTGTGGCCATACATAGACCAGACCAGAAACAACTGTTAGTAGAACAGCAGCAGCATAGGCAAAAAGAGACACTTGGAACCAGGGGCCAGACAGCGGTGCAACTAAGAGGGATACAGCTACAATTTGAACGACGGTTTTAATCTTGCCCCACCAATTGGCACCTGAAATTTGAGTTTGTTGGACCCGCCATCCCGCAATAGCCAACTCTCGAATCAAGATCATCACCACACTCCAAGCCGGTACCTCTCCTAAGCCCACCAGGGCAATCAGGGGGCCCAGAATCAACAATTTATCCACTAAAGGATCCAGAAATTTGCCCAACTCCGTCACTTGATCAAGCTTGCGAGCCAGATAACCATCTAACCAGTCGGTACTCGCAGCTACGATAAATATCGCCAGGCAAATCCACCGGGTGGTCGGTGTCGGACTACCCTGTAATCCATAGAGCAAAAAAGGGAGGGCTGAAAGACGAGAAAGTGTAACCCAAGTTGCAGACGTCATAGCAGGTTAAAAACGGATACGGTATTCAAGAATGCCAACGGCCTCTCCATCGGTGCTGATCGCACTACGGACTCGCAGTTGCTCATTGATGTCGTAGCTGGCGTTAAATAAAGTGGCTTCATCTAGCCCCGTCAGGATTTGTAAGGCAGATACTGAAAAGCGATCGGTGACGTCATATCCTAATTCCGCGCCAAAGGCCAACACAGATTGTTCTTGATCTTGATTCGGGATTAATACTGGAAATAACCGAAAACTGGCGCGGGTCCCCAACGCATCTGAAAACAAACCTTCAAAACCTGTAAGGAAAGCCGAGCTGGCCAAATTGACGAGGGCTAATTCGGTATTCCCATCTTCTAAGGAGTTGGGGACACTCCCGCCTAACAGCGCTAAGATTTCGCCTTCAGTACGCCTAGGCGTACTGGTGAGCTGGACCACTTGATTGAAATTATTCACCAGCTCGCTGGCTCGTCCTTCCACAGTCGCTCGGACCCGCACGGATTCTATGGCACCAATGCTACCTGCAGGTAGATCTTCAAACTCATTGAGTTCTGTTGCCCGACCTCCCGCAATATCCGTTGCTGTCGTCACCATCCCAATACTAAGGTAGGGATCGAGGCCCAGGTCCGGATCAAAATCGGCAAAGTTGTCGCGCCGTGAGTCGATGCGAAAGCGGCTCGTAAATAGATTGACCGATCCTTTGCGGAACGAAATTTTACCGGAAGGGCGAGGGGTATTCACAGACCCATTGACAATGACGTTGCCTGCTGCCACAAAGCTCAGGAGTGGTGGCTGAGTCACTCGAACATTGTCGTTGAGCTGAACCTGGAGATTTTTGAACTCCAGTGGGGTGGTTTGCCCCAGTTGCCCGAGTGAGTTTGGCGCTGAGCTGGCATTCACATCTGCCAAAATCACCTGACCGTTCGTTAACTCCATCACTCCACCTAACTGAGGTGCCAACAACGCACCGGAGAGGTTTAAGTCGCCGTCAATCTGACCATTGTATAAGCCTTTGACATTGAGCTGTAACGCTTTCAGCCCAACTTGCAAAGAAGCGGATGAAGGGACGTCAGCCATGAAAATCGGTAGACTCCCTGCCGCTGTGAGCTGACCTTGGCTGTAGAGTCCGGTTAAGCCTTTAACATAAATGCGATCGCGCTCGAAATGAATTGCCCCTGTGACCTGGGTGAGCGGTTCCACCAACAGTTCAGAACCCAGGGTGGCCTGGTTAAACTGAATTTTGCCCTGTACAGAGGGCTGAGAGGGCGTACCCGTGATCTGCAGATCCACTTCTCCCTGGCCATCGACCCAATTGACCTGATCGGTAAAGGAATTAATCAGCGCTAACCCTTGATCCTTAATCTTGAGGGAGACATCTAAGGTTTGGCTATCCGGTTCCACTGTTGTTAAGGGAAGCTGGTAGGGGATATTGCCCGCAAACTGGAGTGGAATCGCCTCTGAGCTGCCCTGAAACGACAATCGACCTTGATCATAGGTAAAGGTTGTTTGGGCTTGGTTAAGAGCGGTGGTATTCAACATCGCCTCTGTCCAAGCTAGCTCTCCCTGTAATTGGGGGTTGGTCAATGTTCCCGCTAGCGTTGCTGTTCCATTCACCGTTCCAGAGAGATCAAAGGGCAGATCGACAAATTGATTGAGACCTTGAAGCGGTAAGTTGGTTAACGTCAATTGTCCGGACTGTTGCTGAGGGCCGATGATTCCCTGAAAGCGAGCCTCCCGATCACCACTGGCAATGAGGAAGGGGCGTAATTGGAGATTGCCGTCTGCAAATCGGCCTCTCGCTACAATACGTTCAGCGCCATAGGCACCCCACTTTAATGACTGCCCTTGGAGATCAAAGGTGGTATTGAGCCCCTGTAACGATCCTGAGAATTGCAGTCGGCCCGCAAGCTGGCCCGATAATTCAGTCCAATCCGGCAGTAAGGGAGACTGCGGAGTCTCGGTTTGTTGCTGATCTTGAAGCTTATCCAGTTCTGCCAGCCGACGTAACTGCATCAGCAACGATCCTTGAACAGAACCCACGGGCACGGTTTGCACGTCTGTGGCACTGCCCTGGGGTTTGGACTGGGAGGCAGTTGCATCGAGATTGAGCGTCTTGGCTGCTGCCAGAATATCCGCTATTTCTGCTTGCCGAACCAGAAGGCTGCCTGAAATTTTGGGATGCGTTCCAGACAGGATCTTGGCTTGGAGTTGATAGGCATTATTGCGATCTAATAATTCACCTTGCTGCAAGGTAATTGTATTGTCAGAAAACTGAAATTTACCGACAAAGGTATCCCCCGTTAACTTGCCGATGCCTGGCTGATTGACCCATAATCCTCCTGTACCAGCATAGGTTTGAGGATTGAGAGTAAACTGTCCAGACGATAGCCCTGACAGTTTGCCTAATGTATCGACAGGCTGCCAGTTCAAAGCAGTGAGAGGCACCTCCTGAAAGGCCAGATTGAGTTTTCCTTTCTCTGTTTTACCGATGGCCCAGGCTTGATCACGACGAATATCAAAGGATGTGGGCAATTGATTGGAATTCAGCGCGAGGTTGATGCGATCGCGGGGTCCTGAGACGCGCAAATCCAACTGAGCTTGCTGTCCATAGCGCATTTTGCCTTTAAGAACAGGCTCAAAGAGAACGCCTCCCACCCGCAGGTTGTTCAATTGTACGGTGGATTCTAAGTAGGGATCTGCCACAGTGCCCGTGAGTTGACCCGCGAGGTTGGCCCGCCCCGCCATTTTGACTTGCGTGGGGCCAAAGGGTGGAAATAACCCCAAATCGTAACCCTGAGAACGAACCGCCAAATTTAGGGTCGTTAGCTGCGGACCTTGGGGGGTGTTCAAGTCCAGCCCCACTTGACCTTGGGACCAAAAACCTGGGGCAGTGGCTTGATCCACCAAGATTTGCTGGCCATCCCACTGCAGTTGAGCGGTAATGGGGTCGTAGACAATAGCAATACCATCAGAAAAGCGGACCTGTCCCTGGGCTCTGGCTGTGTTGACGCTAAAGCCATCAAAGGGTCCCGTAATTTTGAGTTGCCCGGTCATCCGTCCCCGAGCATCGGGCGTGTAAGCCTTGAGGGCCACCCCTGGCGCCGTTGTTGTGACGTTGACCCGATTATCTTTAATTTGGCCTTGGGTTCGCAGCTCACCACCAGGGATTTGGGTGACAATCCCTCTAAGTTGAGCAATGCTTTGGCGGACAAAGATATTGCCTGTGGTGGGAAACTGTCCCTTCAGGGCTTGAAAATCAACATGGGTGCGCACATCTTCTGGGGGACCAAAAATCTTGATCTGGCCTTGGAGAGGCCCTAAGGGGAAACCCGGATCCGCTTGGTAGACCTGTGCGATCGCATTCCCAGGAATATCGCTGGCCTCCAACTGAGTGAGTAACTGTCCCCCCGGCTGGACCTCAAAGCGAGCGGCACCTTGGAACCGTCCGCCTATCGTGGGTTCGGCCTCAATATTCTCCATTTTGAGGAGGGCATCGGCCAATTTAAACTGAGCCGTCAGCTGTTTAAAGGGCACCCGATCCACTTTAGGTTGCTGGGCCAATTGGACTGAACCCGAGAAAATCGGCTGATCAATGGGACCATCAAATCGGAGATTATCCCCCTTGAATTGTCCAGTGACGGGAAAGGGTAAACCGGTGACTTGCAGGGTTTCCAGGGTGGGCTGAGCGGCGACCCACTCTGTCTGACCGACCAAACTGTATCCCCGATCGGGGTCGATCCAGCCGGTCGCCTGCATCGGAATTTGCCCATAGTCCCCCTTCAGGCCCTCTAGACGAGCGGCAAGCCCCTTAAATCGAAGATATCCCCTCACACGACGAAAGGGTTGAGGAACGTTAACAATGCCCATCTCGACGCGCTTAAGCAGGGCCGTGCCTTGCACATCAGGGCGTTGTTTGGGGCGGAGTTTGACCCGGAGGCTAGCACTGACTTGACCCGAGTCTACAGTTATAGGCAGTTGAAAGGCTTGATCAAACAGCGGCGCAGGCAAATTCTGGAGTTGTAACCGCATCTGGGTCTGTTGCTCTAAAAAAGAGGCCATGCCCCTGGCCTTGAGTCGCCCCCGTTGGCTCATCCGCCCGTTGAGATTAAAGCGAAATCGCTGCTTTACCCCCAGAAAATCAACCGTCCCCTGCACTTGGGAGAGCCGTCGAGGTCGTTGGCGTTGATTGTCTAAAATTAGATCTTCAGGGACATCCGCCCTGGCCCCCTCGAGAGCAGCCTCTCCCTTCAATTCAACCGGACGCTGAGAGGGCACCTCAATGCGGACATCGCTGCGAATCTGATTGGCTTGGATGCGAATCGCTTGCTTGGGAACCCAAATATCCCCTTGAGACAAGGTTGCATTCGTCTGAACGGTTAAGGGCTGTTGGGGCCGCAATTTAACCTGGAACCGACCATTGAATTGGCCTTGATTAATCTCAAACGGAAGCTTCGGTAACAAGCCCATTAAGGGGGCCGCCACTAGATCTTCCGTTTGGGCATTGACCTCTAGCTGTTTTTTTGAAGATTGCCAAGCCCCTTTTACCGAGAGTTTACCGCCTGAATCCACCTGGCTTTGGGTATTAAAGTAAAGGGATTCAGGGTTTGAGAAATTGAGAGTACCGTTGAGATTACTGAGTCGTCGAGTTTCAGTTTGGGCCGGATCGATCTGAGCCGTTCCTTGGCGCACCCGCAGTTGATTCAGCTTAACTTTAATCCATGCTTTCGAAGGACCGGAGCGGAGTTGAGTGGCAATCCATTCGCCATCTTGGGTTTGATCGAGGTAGAGCTGGGGTTTGATCAGTGTGGCGTCCAGATGCAGGCTGCGACTCCAGAGGATGGGCAACAGATTAAACCGAATATCAACCGCCTCCATCTTGGCGGCATCGGCATCTACCTTGGCGCACCCTTGCTGAGGTGAACAAGCAGGAATCTCCGAAGGACCGAACCGAATATGAGTCAGGGAGTAATTTTGAACGTCCCCAATTTTGACGGGGCGATTGAGGGTCTTGCTGAGTTCCTCGGCGACGAGCGGGGTTAAGTCTTCCTCAATAAAGCGCAGCACCCAGCCGCTCACTCCTGCGATCGCAGTCAGTAGCAACCCAACTACAATGAGCAAAACGTGAAGACGAGTAAAGCGTCGATGGGGAGGCGATGGACGAGAAGCTTGCCCGTACGGGGAAGGTTGGGACATGACATCCCTCAGAGGGGTACCGTTGACAGATAAGTTGTGGGCCCTTTAACTCAAAATCTGAACCAATGCACTGTAACCTTATTACAGAAGGCTTTTCTGGGGGTTAGTTCCCCAATAATCGACAACTCACAGCAGAAAGAGACTGATTTGAACAAAATCGCTTTGATCAGCTATTCTGTCCCCCAAGCAACATTGAACATCACTCATTGTGACTTGTCTGGCCCTGTTATCATTGCACAGACAAAAAACGATTATAGAGGTAAATGTTATTCTTGTTCAGCACCCTCTAGTGGTCGATCAAAGGTCTATCTATATTCAACTCAGGATCATGCGTGTATTTGTTTTGTTATTTAATGCTGGAACTGAGAACGAGGGCATTCACTCCTTACAGAAGCAGGTTTCCACGGATGAAG
>NZ_JANQOY010000142.1 GCF_028285565.1 Acaryochloris sp. IP29b_bin.148 | reverse complement strand
CTTGTTTTTCAGTCATGGCTAATCCGCTACGCTCATAGTCACTGAAGTATAAGCTTTTCAGACCTTTGCCACCTCAGACACCATTTTCTGATCTATCTGGATTAAGCTTGAAATTATTAGTGCCTGACATTTTTTACCTCATGATACAGGATAAAACTTATATTGAAATTATTTGGGTTTAGATAAAGAAAAGCAAGTGTTTTTTAGTTATAAATTAGGCATAAATACAGCATTTATGTTTTCTTGATTGTGTATCCTAAGAGCTAATTTATGAGCTGAACTACTAGAATTAACTCAATGAAAAACCTTTTTTCTAAAAAAACTTAGAAAATAATAAGCAATAGAGAGTGTTTTGATTTAATGTAAAATAAACTATTACTGAAGAGTATCAATAATAGGAATAAAGCCGTTGAAAGGTTTATTCATAAATAAAATGCATTATTCTGAGACTAGGATTACCATCAAGTTTAGTCACTGGAGGAGACCAAAACTTGCTCAGCTTTCCATAAATGGCGTACTTCAAAGATACTAATTCCTAGATAGGATCGAACCTCTTTAATGGATTTACTCTTGAATTCACAGAAATTAAATAGATGTATATTTTTGGTTGGAATTTTTTGGCCATACATAAACCCAATGTCAAAAGCTAGCATATGCTTACTCCTAAACTTATATTTCTTAGGATATAAGCAGGTAGAAGCCAACTTATAAAGCTGAATATAGTGATTGTTTATTGCATCACAATTTCCCATCGTATATCCAACAACAAATGCTTCATCAAATAGAGACATTCCACGATTCAGCATCAGATGAATATAATCATGAGAATTCAAATAAATACTTCCTGGGAATGAGATCGGGCTATCAGGATTTTCCAATAACCAAACAGCAAATGGAATATCAACTGCCTCATCTTTAACAAAGAGATGGTATGCATCATCCATATTCATTTTTTCAATATCTATATCAACAGTCAGACAATTATATAGAGGTTCTTTCTGGTGACAATTTTGTTGAACAGATTTTGATGAAAAGTTTATATATTCTACTAGTTCTGTTTTACTTATCTCACTTGAATTAGCCATCTATAAATACCTAGACAATCAACAAAGATAAAAAGTGAAGCTGAATAAATCATCAAACTCTTCTCTCCTTCAATAGAGCTAGACATAAATATTTGGCTAGAACTTAATGCCAGCAAGATAAATCCATATTTGCTCTCAGGAATATTTGATGACACGATCACACCACCAGCCACAGCACATATACTGCTAGAGAACTTTAGTACTTTGGCAATAGATTGCCTACTTCGAGTGAATGAAGAGTGTCTAGAACTCTTAAGAACTAGATCGCTTTTTAGTTCTGGATTGAATTGTTCTGGTTGAGTATTGCTTTTCACAGCTTTCAATCTAATTAGTACAAGCCAATAAAGAGGAGTTGTCATCCAGATCTATAGAGAGGATTGACACTTATATTCTGGGACTCTGAGAGTATTGCTAAGCTAGAGTGATGTATTTTTAAAAGTCTCTATGATCGTTTTAAAGAGCAATAAAATATCATTAACCTTTTTGAAGCCTTGGCAAAAACATCATTAGATTACTCAGCGTTTAGAAATCCCTTGAGATTTCAATAAACGATTGACATGGCAAGCAGAAATTTTAATCCCTGATTCTTTTTCCAAATGCTTACTCAGCCAATGTCCTGTCCAGTGCTGAAACGGGTATCCAAAAGTACGCGGACTTTGGCTTGCTAGCTTTCTTAAGCAATGAAGATATTCTTCATTTATCACTTTCGGGCGACCCATTGGCTGCTTATTCCATTGGTGAGCTTGTCCCATTCGGGCCATCGTTATCCAATGTCGTGCCGTTTCTTGAGAACACCCTAGCTCATCACAAATTTGGGCTTGTGATTTCCCTTGATCTGCTAACAACATAATTTCAATTCGACGCTGATACTCAGATCGCAAATCTGTTTCTAGACTCTCAAGTAGAAACTTATGTTGGGAAGATGTTAAACACTGTCCATAATGCTCCACAGTTTGTCCTCCTTGCTCATTGTTGATGAAATGGAGAGATGAATTTTTTGGCAGAATCAATATCAGCAAACCAAAATATTGTGTTGCATGAGTTATCAGGCATATCTCTCTTTCTCAGTGAGGTTTCTGAAGTGCAAGTACTAAAATTCTGCACTCTTAATAAAGAGTTACAAACTCTGCTTTGTGATCATTAGTCAAAGCCCATAAACTTTAAACTCATAAACTTTCGTAACAAGATGCAGAATTGGCCTCGTCTCCAGAGGAAACAAAAATAGTAAGCAATATATAGCAATGGTGAATCAAGATTTTATGGGTGATGAACAGCTTCGCCAGCTTGCATTAAACGTTCAGAACGCTCCCCCTCAAAGTGCTGAGCGCCAAAGAAATCTCAATTATCTGGTTAACAATATTCTGCATTCAGGTAAGTTGGGCCATCCCCATACAGGTAAATACCCCCAAGGAATTTATCAAGATCTCTACAACGAAGCACTGCAAAAAACCTTGCTCAAAATCTGCACCAAGATTGATCAATACAATCCAGTTCATCCAGTCATGGCTTGGGTGAACTTTGTATTAAGTAAAACCTTTATAGATGTCGAAAAAGATGTACAGCGCCGAGGAATTACATATCTGCCGCAAGCCTTGAAGAATGATATGACCATCCTCTCTTTAGATGATCTGAACTCTCCGGTATCCGATCTACATCCCTCTACTGAAGTGGAAAAATTACGGCAGTTTCTTAAAGAGGATCCAGAAGGACGACTGCAAGAAGAACACCTACAAAACCACACTGACATTACTTTCCAAAAGATTGCGCTTGCCAAGTATGTTGACGATCTGACGTGGGATAGCTTGAGTGAGCAATTTAAGATTCCCCTGCCGACGCTGCACAGTTTTTTTAACCGTCGTCTGCAAAAGCTAATGCCCTATTTCCACAAATACCTATAGCTCAACTCCACCCATTACCGAGAACACCCATGAGTACCCCGTCCCTAACCTTTACGGTACCGCTATCCTGGGAAGCCCATTCCTTAGCCCAGCATTACCGAACCCAACAAACCACCGTCCCAAAAGCGAAACAAGCGTATCTCAATTCCCTAGCCGTCTATGCAGGAGATTTTTACCTACGTTGTCTGGGCTATTTCCCAGATCCATCAGCCAGTGATAGTCGTAATTCGATTAACCTTCACTTTTTGGATGTGGCAGATTTAGTGGTACCCAGCCTCGGGAAGTTGGAATGCCGTCCTGTCCTTCCTGAGATGGATGTATTAGAGATCCCTTCAGAAGTGAGAGACGATAGGATTGCTTATCTGGCTATCCAGTTCACTCAGTCCTTAAAACAGGCTGAAATTCTGGGATTTACTTCAAAATCTCTTGCCCAGATCCCCCTCTCTAGCCTACGATCGCTGGAAAGTTTCCCCGATTATCTTTCTGCCTTGAGACAATCGATCGCAGCTGATCAACTGACGCCATTCCATCCTGCATCAATGGTTGAACTCAGTCAGTGGCTTGAAGGAGTCGCTAGTGCGGGTTGGCAGGCCTTGGATACACTATTGCCGGGCCATTCACTCGTGGCAGTTAGAAGTCAAGCAGGGCAGCAAGAGAGCCCTTGTAACCCACCCCAACCCTTCTCCAATCAGGTGCAAAAAGCAAAGCTAATTGATTTGGGCCTGCAGTTAGGAGACCGAACGATCATGTTGGTGCTGACGCTTGCTCCCAGCTCTAACCAAACGGTAAGTGCTCTGGTCCAAGCCTATCCGGTCCATGACCCACATTTACCGGCTCAACTCCAGCTCAAGATGTTGGCAGAATCTGGAGAAGTCCTGCAAGAAGTGTGGTCGAGAGGTCAAGATAACTTTATTCAACTCAAGCAGTTTTCGGGACAAAGGGGCGATCGCTTCCGTCTGCAAATCGTCCTAGACGAGATCTGCATTACGGAAAACTTTGTTTTTTAAGGCCCATGGTTCAACGTGTTGTTATCAACCTTGGTTCTGGCTCTCTATCAAAGGGCTGTTCTCAGATCACAGCCCAATTGCTAGAACCTAATGGACAGCTGGCGATTCAATGTCGAGGAAGTTTACCCCCCAATCCAGAGCTGGATGAGCTGTGTCACCGATGGCAACTGTTTTACAGAGCCTTCTACCAAATGCAGGGCGTTAACCCCAATCCGCTCCAACCGACTCGGCAGCTTGCGATCGCAACGCAAGGACTCACTAACTTTTCCCAGGTAGAATTTCGCGAACTGTGTACCACAATCAAAGATCAACTCAATCGCTGGCTACACTCAGACGCGTTCCAGCCGATTTACTTGAAGATTTGCCAAACTTTGGATGTCAACGACGAAATCCTGATTCTTCTGGAAACCGATGATCTGTCGCTCAAACAGCTTCCCTGGCATGTATGGGACTTGTTTGAAACCTATCCCAAAGCTGAATTTGTTTTGGGTGCCCCTGAATATGATGCTGTCGCTCAGCATCGCCCCACCACCGGAGGGACGGTCCGCATCCTAGCCATTTTTGGCCATCCGCCTGACCTGGAATTAGAGGCTGAACGCCATATTATGGCGAACTTGCCAGGTACAGACATTACCTTTCTAGATGCACCGACTCGTCGCCAGCTGACTGAGCATTTATGGGATCAATCGGGGTGGGATATTCTTTTCTTTGCTGGGCATAGCTCCACCGATCCCCAGACGGCCACGGGTCAAATTCAGATCAATAACAGCGAAAGGATTGATCTCCATCAACTCAAGCAGACCCTCAAACGGACCGGGCTGCAACTGGCCATTTTTAATTCCTGTGAAGGGTTGGGATTAGCCGCTACCTTGGCAGAACTCAATATCCCGCAGATCATCGTTATGCGAGAGATTGTCCCCGACCCCGTTGCCCAGTCCTTTTTCCAGGCTTTGATCGAGCGATTTATGACGGGGCCATCCCTTGTGGCCGCGGTGAAAGAAGCGCGCCAACGGCTTGAAGGGATGGAGGATCAATATCCTTGTGCCACCTGGTTGCCTGTGCTGTGTCAACATTCTGCAACTGCTCCCCTTACCTGGCAACAACTGGGACGGCAAGGCTTGCCAACGCGGTTTCGACCGATCCGTGGGATTTCAATGCCGTCTGCGATCGCAGGCCTAGGAATAACCCTCGCATCCACTCTTTTACTACTAGGGATCCGCCATCTGGGCCTCCTTCAGACTTGGGAGCTGAGGGCCTACGACCACCTGATGCAGAAACGCCCCGTTGACCATCCCGATGATCGGATTTTGATCGTTACGGTCTCAGAAGCTGACTTGAAGGAACGCCCTGCTCAGAAATCAGGGGCTGATTCACTCCCAGACTCACAGCTGGTCCAGCTACTCGATCAATTAGCCCAGCATCAACCCCGGAGTGTGGGCTTGGATGTCTTTCGTCCACAAACCGCAAAATCAGCGTCGCCCAAGTTGGTCAAGCATCTCCAACGCTCCAACTTCTTTGGCATTTGCCAGGTAGAAGATGCCAGTGATACCAATCATCCTGATATTGCTCCCCCGCCAGTGGTATCGGTTGATCGCCAAGGATTTAGCGATGTAGTGTTAGATCCAGATAATGTTTTGCGGCGGGCGCTGCTGGTGATGGGACCGCCCACAGCCTCTCAGTGTCAAACCCAATATGCTTTGAGTGCTCAGTTGGCGTTTCATTTCCTGGAGCAGCAAGGGATTGCAGTCAGCTACACCGAACAGAATGAACTGCAATTAGGCTCCGCCATTGTGCCCCGAGTGCCCAACCCGCCATCCACCTACCCGCGCGTTGATGCTCGTCAGGGTGGCTATCACAAAGTTGATGCTTGGGGTTACCAAACCCTGATTAACTACCGCATGCCCCGTTCGCCATCACAAAGTAATTTTGAGCATGTAACCTTACAAGACGTACTTCAAGGCCAACTCAATCCCCAACGTGTAAAAAATAGGATCGTTTTGATTGGGGTTTCAGCCAAAAGTTTTGGCGATTTGCATACGACACCGTTGAGTCTTCAGGACGCTTACCCCGGCGTGATGATTCAGGCAGAAATGACCAGCCAACTGATCAGTGCAGCCCTGGGGGAAAGACCCTTACTCACCGTCTGGCCGCTGTGGGTAGAAACGATATGGATTTGGGGATGGTTGATCAGTAGTGGTTTGCTGTTTTGGGTCTTGGGGTCACATCTCCTTAAAATTATGGGGATTGGACTCGTGCTGGGGGGTGGACTGTATTACCTATGCTGGCTGTTCTTGATTCAGGGACTATGGGTTCCTCTAGTTCCTATTGTTCTGGGGCTAGCAGGAATGGGATTGAGTGCCCTATTGCTCCTCGTTTTAGCTGCTAAAAGAACGAGGAGTATCCGTTAGGAGCTATGCTTTACCCACAACTCTTGTAAGTCTTATGACAGTTAGGTTCTATGCTTTCAAACAAGCTAAAAAGCAACAAATATTTGTTTACGCAGCAAAGCCTCTCGCGGCCCCCTAAATCCCCCATTCTGGGGGACTTTGAGCCTATACCTGGGCTGAATCATAAAGCCAAAAAGCTCCAACATTTTTCTCTCAAATCTAATTTTGAATATTTATATGAGAAAACAGGTGAAGTCCCCCACTGGTGGGGGATTTAGGGGGCGAATGCAGAACGCTGCGAGGTCCACAGAAGATACGTGTACGCTTTGCCAGCACTTCATTTAAAGACTTGTGGGTAAGGCATAGGTCTGTTAGGAGAGTGACGCAAGAATGATGAACATATATCGAAACAGATTGGCTAGCCCGCTAATTATTATTGGGATATTGGCCGTATTGCCGTCCCCCCCTGGCATCGCCCAAACAACTCCCTCAAACTCCACTCCATCGACCACCATAGATCGGCTATCAGCCAGTTCTATTTTTGCTGCTCCACCCCCCCCGACCGATTATGGCAAACCCGGTGGACGGGAATCTGCAGGCAGCCGCAATTGTTCGACCTCTACTGTCCAAAACACAGCTCGACTAACGGCATTGGTCCCGCTCTACTCAAAAGGAACTGAGCCTGTTGTGGGAGGACTTACGACCAATGCCAATCCCACTTTCTGGTTTTATCTACCCTTCCAGTTGGCACCCGAAGGAGTGTTGGAGTTTGTGCTCAAAGATGCGAGCGATAATTATACCTATCGAACTAAAATTACGGGCAAACAGATGGAGGCAGGAGTTTTATCTCTCCCTCTCCCCGCTCAGATTCAGTTACAGGAAAACCAAAGTTACCGCTGGCACTTTCTGCTGTACTGCCAGTCAAAAATACCGGCACAATTTGTTTTTGGTTATATCAAGCGGGTGTCTCGGCCTAATTTAGCCCGTCAACTGGCCAATCAATCTTCCAGAGAACAGGTGCGACTGTATGGGGCAGCAGGCATTTGGTACGATGCCTTAACTCAGCTGGCTTACCTGTACCGCCAGACGCCTAATGATCCGCAATTGCAGCAAGACTGGCGTACCCTGATGCAGGATATCCAATTACCCAAGCTGATGGATGCACCGTTTGCGCCCTGTTGTGTTCAGCCCCACTAAAGCCAATTGCCCAAGAGGATAAATGACGCCCAATACCGAGGATGATGATAGCGTTTGCTATGAATAAATTGTCTTTGGGCAAGGCTGAGGGCCTCAGCTTTACTCGCGCCTGCCAGTAAGCCGTCGTAGAACTCACCCATCAACTGTGGGGTAGATTCATCATCGACTAGCCACAAAGAGGCCAGGGTGCTGCGGGCTCCAGCTCTGACCGCTACGCCTGCAATCCCTAGCGCCGCTCGTTGATCGCCTTCGGCAGTTTCGCAAGCGCTAAGCACTAGTAAGTCTAGAGCTTGAGGGCTGCTCAGATCTCTTGTGCGGAGTAAGTCATCGATTTCATTGACATTGATTAACTTGCCCCACGCCACAATAAAGGTGTCTTCTGCTTTAGAACTAAATTGGCCATGGGTGGCAATATGAACGACAGGTACGGGCGATTGCTGTACCTTTTGATCGAGATTGGTGCTCGTAAATTGTTGATCCAGCAGCACTTGACTGGGAACTTTGGCCTGAATCTGTTTGATCTCGGTCTTGACGTTGGGTAATTCAGGAAAATTTAGTTTTTTATCGGGGATGGATACGGATTGCGTGACGCCCGCAATTAACGATTTCAATCGCTTGTTATCCTGAGCCTCTGTTTCAAAGAGGCGTAAACCAGGGGTGATCGCAATATTGTATTTTTCGACCAAATACTGCTGGCCATCATGGAGCGTTGCCATCGGAATTCGTCGGAACGGCCCATCAGGAACGAAGACTAAGGTGTGAATATCATGGTCTATAAGGGCTGGTTCAGCAGGCTGGATTAACCAGCGGTAGAGGTCTTGGGCTAAGGGCTGAATTTCTTTTTGCTCGGAGACATAAGGCAAAACCAGCTTGTTTTGAAGTTGTTCTACCGTTTGTTCCAGCTCTTTGGGGGAAATGGCAGTCGCATAATGCCGAAATGTTCGCTGGGGTTGCTCTGACTGCGGGCCAGTCGGATTCAGGTTGGGGAGAGAGAGTACAACTTCCAGGCGATCCTTGAGGATAATCGGGTAAACGACCGCTGCGGTGTCCTCAATGGTGTCTACGTCTTGTAAGGGATCTAAACAGGCTTCTCGAAAATAATTATCTAGCTCTGCTAACTGGAGTGATTCAATGGTCAAGCGCGCTTTTTGTAGGTTCGCTTGATTGGCAGCATCCTCCGCTGGGTCTTGGAGCAACAGATCCACTAATTCTCGGTAGACGGGTTCAACTTCCTCTCGGAAGGAAAAAGAAGCATCGGTGTTGATGGCCACTAAATCTTTCCGCAAGGTTTGCAACTGGTTGGTTGCTTCTGTGTAGGCGGAAATTGCACCACTGCGATCGCCCTGGTGATACCGTAAACGCCCCAACTGCCACTGCCAACGATAAGCTAAGTCCGGTGCAGCAATCTGTTGAGCCAGGGAAATTGCTTGTTGTGTTAGTTTCAGGGATTCTGAAGGTTGTTCAGTCGTTTCATACAGTTGCCCCAGAAGTCCTAAAGCAGAACTTTCGGCTCGAAGATCTTGGAAATTTCTTGCTTCAGAAAGGGATTGAGTTAAACGTTGAGCCAAGGTCGGGGCTGAGACTAAATCGGTATCGATTAAGTGTTGGGCCAGGACAAGTTGAGCATACAGCCGCGTTTTATTGGGGGGTAACGTGCTGATTTGAGTTTGAATCGGTGATAAGAGAGATTGGGCAGACGACGGTTTGCCCATGGCCAGTAGCAGGCTGAACTGCTGTATCCTGGCTTGCATTTGAGTGAGGCTAGCGGGAGAGTTCTCTGCCTGCTGATAATAGGCCAAAGCTGTTTCCCACTCCTGTTGGGCTCGGGCTGTATCACCCATCGCCAGATGGATCTCTCCCAGCAGTGAATCAGCGTTTGCTGTTTTAGCCATTGCCCAACTTTGCTGCAATACATCTTGAGAGATATCGAGATCGCCCATGGCCCGATGGATATTGCCTAAGCTATGAAGCCAAGAGGCTTGGAGCACAGGCGAGATATCTGGGGTCATCTCTGGTTCGACTTGTTGGAGTATTTTGAGGGCTTGGCGACTTTTACCCAAATCCAGAAATGCCTCCGATTGGTGAATATGGCTGCGAATCCGTCCAGTCGGATCGTTGAGCTGACTGTATATCTCGGCAGTCTGTTGCCAGGATTCGAGGGCTGCTTGCGACTGCCCTTGGGCAAAAAATATCCGGCCTTGAACACTCAATGCCTGCGCTAAGATACGCTGATAATTCGTTCCAGCTACAGATAGAGCTGGACGACTGGCCAAAGTTGTTAGGCTTTGATTAACGGCGTCCTTTGCCTCTTGCCATTGCCCAAGTTGTTGATGGGATAGGGAAAGATTACTCCAAATAATGGCTTGATTGAGATTATCTTGAGCATCTGGCGAGTTGAGTGCCTGCTGCAAGATGGTAATGGCGTTGGCATAGTTCCCTGCCTGATATAACTGGCGACCTTGTTGAACTAGGCTGTTGGTGCTTGCAACGCTTTGGATAAGGACAGGCTTGGCTGTAGCTGGGGGAATGATTGCGGGTATCAGTACTGTACA
This sequence comes from Acaryochloris sp. IP29b_bin.148, assembly GCF_028285565.1. Lineage (GTDB taxonomy): Bacteria > Cyanobacteriota > Cyanobacteriia > Thermosynechococcales > Thermosynechococcaceae > Acaryochloris. Next base: position 12,056 of record NZ_JANQOY010000142.1, on the reverse strand, counting down.
GAATGCTGCGCTGACCAATATCAGTAAGAACGGTCCTAACGGCCACCGGACAGAAAGCCTTTTCAAGCCTAATCGGAGTGTATTGAGAAAACCAGTGTGTCGCTTAGCCATATGTTTTCAACAATCCCTACGGAAATAAGCCAATTTCTAACTCCAAGCCCTCGATCCGTTTATGAACGAGGACAAATGCGCTGAGCTAGATGGCGAGGTGTGTTGGTTGTAGAAGCGGTCAGCCTAATTTTGCCGTCTTGAGTTGTTGTCCATCCTTGAGCCTCGACAAGTTGAGGTGTTGGTGGCTTGTCACTGGTAATTGGAGATTGAGGATTAGACACCGATGGATTCTGATGCTCTTTATTGTTTTTAGCGTCAAGACTGACCCAACCTACGTCAATATTGCGTTGGTTCAAAACTTGCTGGCTCGTGGGGGGTATACCTCCACGTCCTGTATGGACGAATTCACTTTGGGCACTAGAGCCGCTGGGTTTACAGGTCTGAGCCACCTGTTGAGGCTGAGGGGGTTGCACTGGCAACTGTACTAGTCCACTGGATGGATCTAGAGAAGTATCGAGCTGAACGGTGCCATCTGTACCAAAATTTGAACTGGCGGCTATATCACTATTGGGGGTGAGCTGATCACGAAACTCAATACCAAAAACACCTTGAGCAGTAATCTGAATATTGCCGCCTTTCCCTTCAAAAGCATTAGCAGTGATATCGCTATTTTCTTGAGGGAAAGCTACTAAAAGGGCAGTATCAATATCAAGGCTTCCTCCATCTCCACCAGCCTGATTTGTTCCAGCAGTCGCTGATATTAAGCTGTTGTTGCGCAAGAGCAATAGATTATCGATATCTAGCTCAATATTTCCTCCTAAATTGCTAGCAGTTTCAGCAGATATAGTGCCGTTATCCAAGGTAAGCGAACCTGAAATCAGCCTGAGATCTCCTCCCTGTCCAATCCCTTGACTATTTACAGCAATCTGAGCACCATTTTCAATCACTACATTTATCGGATCGATGAAGATGCTTCCTCCATTACCTGTTGAATTGACGGCAGTGTTAGCTAATATACTCGTATTTTTCCCAGAAAGACTGAGTAAATCATAGATTTGAACGATAATATTACCTGCTGCACCAGCATTCTCAGTGTTAGATCTGATTTGGCTGCCATCGGTCAAAGAAAGGATGTCAGCTCTGACAAAAATATTGCCTGCATCCTCTTCAGTAAAAGTACCTGCGGATATAGTAGCTCCATTTTGCAGAATGAGGGATCGGGTTTCAATTTCAATATCTCCTGCATTTCCCTGGGCTTCAGAACCCACTTGGCTGATTGCAAACGAAGGGCCGCCCTGAGAACTTTCTCCTTCGATTGAGACTGAATCCGTAGCTTTTACCTGTATTGTTCCTGCATCACCTTTGCCAAGAGTACTTGCAGATAAAGCAGCTCCATTTTTCAGAATGAGAGATCGAGTTTCAATTTCAATACCACCTGCATTCCCTTGGCCTTCAAACTCCACCTGGCTGCTAGCAGCAGAAGGTAATCCTTGAGAACTTTCTCCTTGGAACAAGACTGAATCTGTAGCCTTTACCTTTACGGTTCCTGCATTTCCTTGGCCACGAGTCCCTGAAGATAGAAAAGCTCCATTTTTCAGAATGAGAGATCGAGTTTCAATTTCAATACCACCTGCATTCCCTTGGGCTTCAGAACCCACTTGGCTGCTAGCAGCAGAAGGTAATCCTTGAGAACTTTCTCCTTGGAACAAGACTGAATCTGTAGCCTTTACCTTTACAGTTCCTGCATCCCCTTCACCAAGAGTACTTGCGGATAAAGCAGCTCCATCTTTCAGAATGAGAGATTGAGTTTCAATTTCCACGCCACCTGCATCCCCTTGGGCTTCAGAATCAGCTTCGCTGATTGCAAACGAAGGGCTGCCTTGAGAACTTTCTCCTTGGAACAAGACTGAATCTGTAGCTTTTACCTTTACGGTTCCTGCATCCCCTTGGCCACTAGTCCCTGAAGATAGAAAAGCTCCATCTTTCAGAATGAGAGATCGAGTTTCAATTTCCACACCACCTGCATCCCCTTGGGCTTCAAATGCAACTTGGCTGATTGCAGACGAAGGACGTCCCTGAGAAGTTTCTCCTTGGAATAAGACTGAGTCCGCAGCTTTTACCTTTACAGTTCCCGCATTCCCTTTACCAAGAGTACTTGCGGATAAAGCAGCTCCATCTTTCAGAATGAGAGATCGAGTTTCAATTTCCACACCACCTGCATCCCCTTGGGCTTCAAATGCAACTTGGCTGATTGCAAGAGAAGGAAGTCCTTGAGTTCTTTCTCCTTGGAATAAGACTGAGTCCGTAGCTTTTACCTTTACAATTCCTGCATTTCCTTTGCCAAAAGTACTTGCAGATAAAAAAGCTCCATCTTTCAGAATGAGAGATCGAGTTTCAATTTCCACACCACCTGCATCTCCTTGGGGTTCCAAAGCAACACCACCTGCATTCCCAACGTCTTCCAAGCTAATATCACTAGTGGCACTAGAAGGACGTCCTTGAAAATTTTCTCCTTGGAACAAGACTGAATCTGTAGCTTTTACCTTTACAATTCCTGCATCTCCTTTGCCAAAAGTACTTGCAGATAAAAAAGCTCCATCTTTCAGAATGAGAGATCGTGCTTCAATTTCAACACCACCTGCATCTCCTTGGGCTCCAGAACGAACTTGACTGCTTGCATCAGAAGAAGATCCTTGAGAACTTTCTCCTTGGAACAAGACCGAATCTGTAGCTTTTACCTTTACAATTCCTGCATTTCCTTTGCCAAAAGTACTTGCAGACAAAAAAGCTCCATCTTTCAGAATGAGAGATCGTGCTTCAATTTCAACACCACCTGCATTTCCTTGAGCTTCAAATTCAACATCACTAGAGGCACTAGAAGGACGTCCTTGAGAACTTTCTCCTTGGAACAAGACTGAATCCGTAGCTTTTACCTTCACAGTTCCTGCATTTCCTTTACCTAAAGTACTTGCAGAGAGAAAAGCCCCATCTTGCAGAATGAGAGATCGGGTTTCAATTGCAACATCCCTTGCGTTCCCATCGGCTCCAGAATCAGCTCCGCTAATCGCACCAGAAGGACGTTCTTGAGAATCTTCTCCTTGGAACAAGACTGAATCTATAGCTTTTACCTTTACAGTTCCTGCATCTCCTTTGCCAAAAGTACTTGCAGATAAAAAAGCTCCATCTTTCAGAATGAGAGATCGTGCTTCAATTTCAACATCACCTGAATTACCTTTTTCGAAAGCATTATTGGAAATGTTGCTGGCCTGGTTAATGAACACTTTATCAATAGCATTAATCGAAATATCGCCAGACTGGGCTTCTGTTATCCCATCAGATCCAGCTAGGAGTGAACTACCTTCTAAAATGTCTACATTCTCTGCATTGATATCAATGTTGCCACCAACAGTAGAAACAACATTTACAGTGCTATTTGTAAGAGTAACTTTCGCCTTAGCCATATCTTCTGGGATGCTAAAATCAGCATCACTCTCAAAATTAATCACACTATCGGGAGCTACCCCACTCAAGTCCACTCGCCCCCCCGGTGCTTCTAACTGACCATCCTCAATCTGAACATCCCCTCCAGATAAAGCCAAAGATTGCCCTTCCTCCACACTCAAATTTGATTCTTTCACCATCACCGGAGCCGACCGATTCCCCCATTGCAACCCTGTAGGAACATTGATGGATAACAAGGGGGGATCTTGGTTGATCTGAGTACTAAAATCCCTGCCATCAGGAAATGTAATCGTCTCAGCCGTACTTGCCAAAAATGAACCTGAAAGATTTAAACGTGCATTCATTTCAAACAAAATCCCATTTGGATTAATCAGATATAAATCTGCATTTCCTAATACCCCTAACGTACCCTCAATATTAGAAAGGTTATTGCCTGTCACCCGACTAAAAATATGATTTACCCCAGCCGGATTCGCAAAATAAGCTCCTCTCCCATCATCAATATTAAATTCCCGAAAACTATGAAATAGATTAGCCCCTCGTCTAGCCCCTCCCTGAATCTCTTCATTCGTTGAACCACCCACATTCGGAACAACCTGAGAACTTTCCGCCCCTAAAGATTGATCCGGCACAATATTACTTTGGGCAGTTGCCAATCTAGCTTGAACGGTAAAGAGTCCACCGACTATCGCTAAAACGAAAAATAGGGGTTGCCGTTTTTGAGAACTGTTTAATCTCATAACTAACGAGTTCCTCTACCAATAGAACAACGCAGAAAAGAACAATAAATTGAAATCTCAAATCCTTCACTCACACTCCGTCCACTGAGCTGGCTCGAAAGACTTATGCTTTACCCACAACTCCTGTAAGCCTTATAGTTGTTAGGTTCTATGCTTTGAAAAAAGCTAGGATATACATAAAAATTAGAGAGAACATCAAATATATTGCACTGGCCCCTCTTTCCCCCCAGAATGGGGGGAAATAAGCTGGATTTTGGGTTTCTCCCCCCAAGGTTGGGGGGCTGGGGGGGCGAATGCAGAATGGTACGAGATTCATAGAAGATGTATGTATGCTTTGCCAGTACTTCATTTAAAGACTTGTGGGTAAGGCAAAATATTTGTATAAACAACACAATTAGTGACTGAATTTTCAGCTCTCTACTCACCTAAAAGTGTGGGTTGTACTTAAACTTTTATGCTGCGATAAAATATTGACACAAGAAATCAGCCTCGATATTCTTTCATGATCAGCCAATCGCTATGACTATCGAAAAATAGCCACACCGCCTGCACTTAGCAGAATAGCCTTTGATACCTTACTGATTGGATCTTATAGAGATGGCATAGCAAAAACATCCTAAAACTCAATAGCAAAGTAATAAGATACACAAACCCATTAGAGATGAACTAGCATCCATCTTCTCCCTTATAGCTGTTGCCAACTATAAGTAGAAAATCTATTTATTGGAAAACTTTTAACGCAAAAATTTTACTGAAACATTGCACTCAGTGAAAGGAAGAATAACATATTGAAGTTACTGCTAAGCTAAAGGTAGCGATAAAATTATCATTTCGTTGCAGTTTTCGCTGAATTGGCCTATTTTTTGCAAAAATATCGATAATATCAATTCACAGCGACTGAAAAAATAGGACTGTTATCTAGTTAATGAAGTGCATCCAATAGTTGGGTGCGGATGTTTGGAAGCTTGGCTCTCATCCCCTATTTTCCACAGTCTCAACGCCACTGATGGCCCCCTAAATCCCCCACCAGTGGGGGACTTGTCTGATTTATCGATACAAGTATGGCAACAGAGCTGAACGTCAGCAATCTGAGCGGTTTTAAGCTCTACATTCAGCCTAGGTATAGCCTCAAAGTCCCCCAGGATGGGGGATTTAGGGGGCGGGTGCAAACGTTGTGGCTGCTAAAAGAGATGGCAGAAATCTCAGTGTTAATCAAGTTGCATTCCTTACTTGATAAAGAAAAGAGCATAGAGCGAGAAGATGGCAGAACCACCATAAAAGAGCATGGCAATCCAATAGCAGATGGGTTCTTGGTTTCGATGTTTTTTATGAGCCCACTTGCCAAATTCTAAAGTCCGTCGTCCCCCTCTGACCCAGACCGAACCAGAGGTAAATCCATCCCATAGTAAATAGCTCGTCGAGAGCAGTAAAACAACGAATAGAATTTTCTCCACAGTGATCTTCTTGCTAACAGCACAAAAAATGCCGTTGTTAGACACAACAGCATTTATATATTGCCCAATCAACTCGAAGAACCGATGGGGCTCTTATTCAATTTTTACCAATAGCAGGAACGGCTAGCTTTTAGGCAACGCACAGGTACACACCCAAGCTGGTTACTACTCCACCCATAAAGAATTGGGCTAGACGAGCATGGCGTTGAAATAACTGTTGGCAAAATAGCCCTATGCCAAGACCATTGCAAAGCAACAGTGCTGTCGCGACCATAAACCCAAATCCATAGGATAGACCAGCGGTGGATGGCATTTCTGCGCCATGTGCATAACCATGTAACAAGGCAAATAGGGTAACAATTGCAGCACTCTGGGCCATCGGTGGCTGAACGGCTGCTGTAATCAAGACTCCCAGCACCAACACAGAATAGGCAATCCCTTGTTCAACAAACGGTAGGGCGAACCCCGTTGTCCCCAGAAAGCCCCCCATCGCCATGACCATCAAAAACGTCAATGGTATAGCCCATAATGCTCGCCGATTCATTTGCGTGGCCCATAGCCCGACTGCCACCATGGCCACTAGATGATCTAAGCCATCAATCGGATGGGTAAAGCCATGCACAAACCCGAACCCATGACTGCCGTCAAAATGCGCTTGCGCACTGACGGGAATCAGCACAATCGCTAGTAAAAGGAGGGGTAATAGGAGTCGCGACAGTCGAATACTCTTATTCGTCCATCGCAACGAACGCAACATCTTATTCACCATCTGTACCTCGCAGATATATTGTCAAAAAGAATGCAATCAAGGGTATTCTGGCTTATTGCTTAGCAGCCTTCCGGTACATGACGTTGCCGATAAAAAGACATCGCATCGCCAGGGCGCAATTAACAACTTACAGTTGCGGGACAGCGACGGAATTACACCGCACTTTCCCCAGTTACTGATTGGTTAGCTCTCTGTATACAAGCTCCAAACGCAACTTGATCGGTAGCCAATCGCCCTCCAAATCATTGATTGTGAGGCGAGTATATCACTATTACAAAACGTTGTAGCTAAGGATTCATAAAGAATATGTGCGATAAATTTGGAACGTATTCAAAGCTATAAAGAAACTGCCATGTTAGAGCATGATGTTGTAATCGTTGGGGGTGGCTTGGCCGGGTGCCGGGCCGCCCTGGAAATTGCTCGCCAGGCACCTGAACTGAATATGGCGATGATTGCCAAAACCCATCCCATTCGGTCTCACTCTGTTGCCGCCCAGGGGGGGATTGCCGCCACTCTCAAGAATGTCGATGACCAGGACAGTTGGGAAGCCCATGCCTTCGATACTGTTAAGGGCTCTGATTACTTAGCCGATCAGGATGCCGTGGCCCTGCTCACTCAAGAAGCACCTGAAGTTGTGATTGATCTAGAGCACTTAGGGGTTTTGTTTTCGCGGTTAGAGGATGGCCGGATTGCCCAGCGGGCCTTTGGTGGCCATAGCCACAACCGTACTTGCTATGCTGCTGACAAAACAGGGCATGCCATTCTCCACGAGCTGTACAACAATATTCGTCGCTACGGCATCACCATCTACGACGAATGGTACGTGATGCGGCTGATCCTAGAAGACAATCGGGCCAAGGGTGTGGTGATGTATCATCTCCTGGATGGCGAGCTGCAGGTTCTACGAGCTAAAGCCGTAATGTTTGCCACGGGCGGCTATGGTCGAGTGTTCAATACCACCTCCAATGACTTTGCCTCCACCGGAGATGGGCTATCGATGACAGCACTGGCAGGTTTGCCCTTGGAGGACATGGAATTTGTCCAGTTCCATCCTACGGGCTTATATCCAGCAGGGGTTTTGATCTCCGAAGCGGTGCGGGGTGAAGGTGCCTATCTGATTAATAGTGAGGGCGATCGGTTTATGTCGGTCTATGCTCCCAACAAAATGGAGCTAGCGCCGCGCGATATTACCTCCCGAGCGATTACCACGGAAATTCGCCAGGGTCGTGGCATCCATCCTGATGGCAGTGCAGGCGGTCCCTTTGTGTACTTGGACTTGCGCCATATGGGCCGGGAAAAGATTATGAGTCGCGTGCCCTTTTGCTGGGAAGAAGCCCATCGTTTGGCGGGGGTCGATGCTGTTACCGAGCCGATTCCAGTGCGACCCACCGCTCACTATTCGATGGGCGGCATTCCTGTCAATACCGATGGACGGGTCCGCAACAGTGCGGAGGGTTTAGTGGATAACTTTTTTGCCGCTGGGGAATGTGCTTGCGTGTCGGTGCACGGAGCCAATCGTTTAGGCAGCAATTCGTTGCTGGAATGTGTAGTGTATGGTCGGCGAACAGGAAGTGCGATCGCAACCTACGTCCAAGATCAATCCCTCCCTAATATAGATGAACAGCACTATCTCCAAGACGCTCAACAGCAGATCAAAAATTTACTAGCTCAGTCCGGCGACTTCCGCATCCATGATATTCGCCAGCAAGTCCAAGATTGTCTTAGCCAACATTGTGGCGTTTTTCGCACAGCCGACATCATCCAAGCGGGCTTAGAGCAGCTGCAAATCTATAAACAGCAGTATCAGCAGATTCGCCTCGATGATAAAGACATGCTTTGGAATACTGAAATTATTGAGGCGTTGGAATTACGCAATTTGATGGTTGTCGGTGAAGTGATTATGACGGGGGCTTTGCAACGTCAAGAGAGCCGAGGGGCACATTCCCGCGAAGATTTTCCCAAGCGCAATGATCCTCAATTTCTCAAGCATACGTTGGCTTATGTTGCGTCAGAGGGAATCGAACTGCGCTATATGCCCGTGAACCTGGAGCAATTTGAACCCCAAGAACGAAAATACTGAGCCCTATCATTGGAAGACTAGAAGGGGCTGGTGCAAGATTTTAGATGTCCTATTTCTTTGAAGATAACCGATATACGTCAGAATCAACGTACGTTAAGCTTGACGTACGTCACGTCGATCATGAAATTAGTATTGTCTTCAAGAGGGGGTAGGGTAAGATCGACTGGTCAGAACAGCTTGGATCGTCAACGTGCGATTCTGACGGTATTCTCAAACAAGCTCTTGGCCTAGAAACGGAATAACGAAGATAGCTCCAATTGCGTCCCGCTAGCCACCAATTTGAGACATCGTGCGGCTATAGTTCGCCCCCATCGTGCCAGATTGTCGCTCCTTATAGTTAATTTCAGGTTTGAGTTCCAGCAATTCCTGTACACGATCGCGCAACACCCCCGTAGACACCCCATCCCTGAGCGCCGTCTTCAAATCCAGCTGCCCCGTTTCATTCAGCAAACAAGGCCGTAACCAACCATCTGCCGATAAGCGCATGCGATTACAGCGATCGCAAAAGCATTCCGACATCTGGCTAATAAATCCTAAGGTTCCTTGGGCACCTGGAATTTGAAAGACATCAGCAGGGCCATTGCCTTGGACTTGGCCTTCTGTTAGTCCCCAGCGATCTCGAATTCGGGTTCGGAGTTCCTCTGAGGGTATCCAGCCGCGATCGCAAAATAAATCTCCATTTCCAATCGGCATAAACTCAATAAACCGCACATGCCACTGGCGATCAATCGTCAGCGCTGCCAGATCCAATACCTCGTGATCATTCACCCCAGGAATAATCACAACATTGAGTTTAAGTGGATTAAACCCCACTTGGTAGGCTTTTTGGATGCCAGCCCAAACCTTATGCCAACGTTGATGGTTCTGCGAATCTCTCCCCACGATGGTGGCAAAGGTCTCTGGCATCAACGAATCCAGACTGATATTGATGCGGCGCAATCCGGCCTGATATAAATCCTGGGCCAGCGGCTCTAGCAAAAATGCATTGGTAGTCATTGCCAAGTCTTTAACCTGAGGCAATGCCACGATCCCACGCACAATGTCTAAAATATCGGGTCTAAGGAGCGGTTCCCCTCCCGTAAGCCGAAAGCGAGAAAAGCCTAAGGGAATAAAAACGTCTTGAACTAAGGCTAATAATTCTGTCGCCGCAAGCACGTCTGCAGGCTGTAAAAAATGCCAATCCTGAGTGTCGGGCATACAATATTGGCAGCGGAAATTGCAGCGATCGATCAAACTAATCCGAAGATAGTCAACTGCATTCATTGCATCGGCCTTTTAGAGGGTTAGGCATACCTAACCGCGGTGTCTTCCACTGTAGCGTCATCGGTAAAAAAAATTGGGGCGTGATTGAACGCCCCAACCTACAAACCACAACCTGTGGCATTGAATTTAGTAGAGATCTTCTTCTTTATGAGTTTCGATGGTGCAGTCAGACGTTGGGTAAGCGACACAAGTCAGCACAAAGCCAGCTTCAATTTGATCATCATCCAAGAAGGACTGATCAGACTGATCAACCCCACCAGCAGTGATTTTTCCAGCACAGGTGGAGCAAGCACCAGCGCGGCAAGAGAAAGGAAGGTCAATGCCTTGCTCTTCAGCTATGTCCAAAATATATTCGTCATCAGGGACTTCAATAGTAGTGTCCAGCCCTTCAGCAGCACTTTTCAGTGTGACCTTAAATGTAGCCATGGTGTACTCCTCAATAAATTCGTGGAAACGGCAGTTCAGAAAGCTCAGTAATGGGTTTTCAAGATTTAAGAAAAACTCAAGATTGAACCTTCTTCTCTGATACTACGCAAAAAATTAAGCTTTATAAAGCTGAAATAGGGTTTGAGCCAATGGGATTTGTAATGAATAAATGCATTTAGGCCATGATTTACTTATCTAATGTCAAATAGACACCTAGAGGATTTAGCAAAAATAGCGAAGTCTCATGCCCTAAAAGCAATGCAGGAAAAGAGTTACAGCGCCTAAAAAAAGCCTTCAGCAGTTCGCAGGAAAAAGAGCCAAAAACGGAATAAAAATCCATCAAAGCCTTTCATAGAAAGGAATAAAAAGTATTGTCATCTAGAAAAGATTAGAATTTCCTATCGATAGGCTCAACTTATATAATCCTGCCTCAGGAATTTTGAGTTTATTCAGAATTGGACATGGATACTGTGCGTCCATTGAAAAGGGTCATAGATTGTTCAAGCCCTTTCTTGAGTGCCATCTCCACCGCATCTACACCGAGATCAAGCACCGCAGGGAGAAGTTGGGTTTCTGGTGGAGCAAAGCGTCCTAACACAAAGGAAATGGTATCTTTGCCTCTTTCGGGGGGCGGACTGCCAATGCCAACACGTAGCCTCGGCACTTCAGGAGTACCCAAATGGGAAATGATGGAGCGCATCCCATTATGTCCCCCTGCTGATCCCTTCAGTCGCAATCGTAATTTACCCACGGGCAGGGCCATTTCATCGTAGATGACCAAAACAGAGGCCGGTTCTAGCTTGAACCAATCAATCACTGCTCGAATGGATTGGCCAGAGTTATTCATATAGGTGTGAGGTTTCAGCAAACGGACACGCCGACCTTGGCACCCGAGTCCTTCGCCATATTCACCTTGGAAGCGCCGCTCCTGGGCGAGAGAAATGTGCCAATGGCGGGCCAATCGATCGATCAGAGCGAAACCAATATTATGGCGTGTGCGGTCATACTTCGGGCCGGGGTTTCCTAAACCGACGATCAGTTCAGGAATAACGAGGGGAGCGGTCATTTAAGAATTAGAGACTTCTGGAGATTCAGTGACGACTTCGTCGGTCGGGGCTTCAGCCCTTTCTTGGGCTTCGAGTTGAGGTTGCTTTTGGGGCGTTTCTAAGGTGGCTTCCATGGGCGTTTCGGTCAAGGTCTCGTTCAGACGATCCGCTTCTTTTTTAAATTCATTTTCAAATTCTTTCGAGGCTTCTTGGAAGCTCTTGAGGGCTTTGCCCATACTCCGACCAATTTCTGGCAGTTTTTTGGGGCCAAACACCAGTAGGGCGATGACCATAATTAAGGCCATTTCCGGCAAACCAATACCAAACACGTTCATGGGGTTTTCCTCCAGAGTGCGATCGCAGCGGGGCTAGTCTTCGATTGTAATGGATCTCTGAAGCGCCTTTTAGCCGTACTATCTATGACAATAAAAAACCCCGGAAGACCGGGGTCACTTTGGCATCAGTGTTTTGGGGAACTGATACCATCTACAGGAAAAACGTCATGAAAAAGATGTTCTTATTGGCCGAACCCACCAAGGCTGGTCCAGCTATTATCCACACCATCTAAAACGATAGTGGAATTATAAATTTGCAGCATAATAAGCAACAACAACGTAATCATGACTACAAAACCAGCCATTACTGGAGTTGTGCCCCAGCCGGGCGCGAATTTGCCGGCTTCGGAATTATTACCTTTGAGAACATCTCCCCACCAGGTCTGTTTTGGCATAGCTTATCGGCTCACAACAAACAACACTATTTTTT
>NZ_JANQOY010000124.1 GCF_028285565.1 Acaryochloris sp. IP29b_bin.148 | reverse complement strand
CTTTAAATCAATCGGGAATGTTGTCATAGAAGCTGTTCCTTAAATGGGTCAATGTGAAGAGTTATAACGGGCTAGCCTGGCTATCGTACCATTTTGTCTGAAGCCCTCCAGACGTTTTTAGCTACCTAAATCGTAGGCAGCTTCGGGCTGATCTCAAGGTCGAGAATCAAGGTTAGATGCCAGCAGGTATTTTTGAAGCTGTCGCTTATAGCTGAGTATTTCTACCTAATTATAGTCGGTCGTTGTTTAAACGCTGGCTAAGGGTTGTAGTGCCGCTGCGATCGCATCCGTAATCTCTGACGCCGGGCGACTCCCATCAATTTCAATCAAACATTGACGACGGCGGTAAAAGTCAATTAACGGCGTGGTTTGTTCGTTATAAATCTGTAAGCGCTGGCGGATCAGGTCTTCGCTATCATCCTGCCGACCTCGCTTTAGCATCCGCTCGACTAATAGATCTTCGGGGGTTTCAAAATACACCACTTGCCCATAAGGCTGGCCCATAATTTGGAGTAGGGTATCCAACGCCTGGGTTTGGGCTAGATTGCGGGGGAACCCATCTATAATCCAACCGTTCTGGGTGACGGGAGAACCAAAGCTTTCCCGCATCAGACCCACGATAAGTTGATCGGGTACGAGTTCACCCGCTTCCACATGGGTTTGGGCTTGTTGGCCTAGGTCAGATTGGGCTGCGATCGCATCGCGGAGTAAATTACCTGTCGAAATACTGGGAATCTGCCAACGCGCAGCCCCTGCTTGAGCTTGTGTACTTTTACCAGAACCTGGCGGGCCGAGAAATACAAGTCGCATCGTTTCAGTGGGGAATAACAACACAGTCGCTAATGGCCTAGGAGCCAGCGTTCACCACAAAGGAATACACCGACTCAACAGCTATGTAGACTTATATTCTGACCAGAACAAGCGGAGTTAGGTCTCTCACAGATTAGAAAATCCAAACTAACTCATAACCTATGCTTAATCAGAATTTCAAGATTTTATCCGTAACATCCCCTTACTATACACCTAATCGGAATTCATAACGGACTGTCCCCAACATCGCAAAATTACGGGCAAGCACAGCAGATTCCTGCACGATCCCTTGGGAATGGTCTAGGCAGGTGTACCGCTTTACGTCATGCTAGAAATCGTCAGTTTTCGCAAGCAGCTTTTTTAGGAGGTTCAGTATGAGTGCAGTTGATCCCGTTAAGTTAATGAAACAACAGGTGGGTAAAGCCGCTGCCGATCGGGTTCAGTCTGGCTCAATCATTGGGTTAGGAACCGGATCAACCACCGCCTTTGCAATTCAGTTTTTGGGCGATCGGATTAAGTCCGGGGAATTAACGAATATCAAAGGTATTCCCACCTCCTTTCAAGCCTCTGTATTAGCCAAGCAGTACGGTATTCCCCTGACCACCCTGGATGAAGTCGATCGAATTCATATCGGCATTGATGGCGCCGATGAAGTGGATCCGCAGAAGAATTTAATCAAGGGCGGAGGCGCAGCCCATACCCGCGAGAAGGTCGTGGATTCCCTGGCCGAGCAGTTTATTGTGGTGGTCGATCAATCCAAAATTGTCGATAAATTAGGGTCAACTTTCCCGGTCCCCGTGGAGGTATTGCCAATGGCGATCGCACCTGTAATGCAGGCATTAGAAAAGTTAGGCGGCAAACCAGAACTGCGGATGGGCGTTAAAAAAGACGGTCCTGTGATTACTGACCAGGGCAATATGGTGCTGGATGTTACTTTTAGTGGCATTCCCAATCCTCCCGAACTGGAAAAAACCATCAATAACATTCCGGGTGTACTGGAAAATGGCATCTTCGTTGGCATGACCGATATTGTCTTAATCGGTGAAATTAAAGACGGTAATCCCATCGTTCGCGAGATGTAATCCGCCTGTAGGATAAGACTGTAATAGCGCTGATCCTGCTTTAACCGGCCATCGGTCACATTGCTTCCCCATGACCTATCGACTGACTAGCATAGCAGCAGTGTCAGCAGCATCAAAGGGTGAAGACAGCACTTGTCCATTAAGGATAAAAAAAGGCGTTCCCGGAATGTCAATTTTTTGAGCGAGAGCTAGATCGGCATTGATGGCTTTAACCGCGGCATCACTGTTGCGATCGCGCTCGAACTGCTTTATATCCAACTGCAACTGTTGGGCAATCTCGATATACAGCGGATTGCCCAATTCTGATTGACGGGCAAACAGAGCATCGTGATAGGGCCAAAACTTACCTTGCTGTTGTGCAGCCCAAGACGCCTGTGCAGCAGGCATCGCTTGATCATGAATGGCCTGGATAGGAAGATGCTTATAGGCAAACGTGACCTGGTTAGGGTGCTGTTGTAAAAACGGCTTGATATCAGTCGCTGTCTGGGCACAGAACGGACATTGAAAATCTGAAAATTCTACCAGCACGTTAGCACTACGCTGAGGCCCAAGGGTCGGCGATGTTCCAATTAACGCTTTTGGCTTCAATTGCTGGAGAACCGCTTGCTGAGATTGTTGTTGCGCCTGTTGTTGCTGTTGTTGATACGTTTGCACCGATTCGATAATAACTTCAGGGTTATCACGAATGATCTGCAAAACCTGTTCTTCCAGGTTGTCTATAGCCAAGACTGGCGTGCCCCAACCAAGCCATAACCACAGACTTAGCAGCCCTATTGCCACGCATCGAAATGCTTGCATTGTTCCCCCTTCCCTTGGTTTTAGAGAATAATAGCGTGATTCTTTCCTGTTGCAGCAACCCACGCTTGCTCCTGTAGGGGAAAGGAGTGAATATCCACTCTTCTTGCCCATTTATGATGATGACTGAATGTAGCGGTTGCCGAATCATCCATGATTGCGTTTCGTTATGTTTGTTGAATCTCGGCTGCGATCGCAAGCCCAAACCCAACGTCGGGAGTAGGCTAGAATCAGCCCTTCACAGCAGGATATTCTCGTGGGTACGGATGATCAACTCTTTAGCGATGCCACTCACCGCTTAACTACCGCCTTAGAGCATGTGGACTTACCTGAAGATGTTTTAGAAACCTTGAAATATCCCAAGGCCCAACTCGGGGTTTCTATTCCAGTGCGCATGGATAATGGCGAACTCAAAATCTTTCAAGGCTATCGCGTCCGGTATGACGACACTCGCGGTCCAGCAAAGGGTGGAGTTAGGTATCATACTGGTGTCTCAATTGACGAAGTCCAGTCCCTGGCCTTTTGGATGACCTTTAAATGTGCCGCCCTCAACTTACCCTTTGGCGGTGGCAAAGGTGGGATTACGGTGGATCCTAAATCCCTCTCCCGGATGGAGCTAGAGCGTTTAAGCCGAGGCTATATCGATGCCATTGCTGATTTTATTGGCCCGGATGTCGATATTCTGGCTCCCGACGTTTATACCAACCCCATGATTATGGGTTGGATGATGGATCAGTACAGCATTATAAAGCGCCAAATCAGCCGAGGAGTGGTGACAGGAAAACCTCTGGCCATTGGAGGTAGTGTAGGCAGAAACACAGCCACAGGCATGGGAGCCTGGTTCGTCATCAAGGCAATGGCACCGAAGTTGGGGTTAATTCCCGATCAGACAACAGTGGCAGTCCAGGGATTTGGCAATGCTGGAGCAGTCGTAGCTGAACAGTTAAATCAGAAGGGTTATAAAGTCGTAGCCGTTAGCGATTCCCAGGGCGGTATTTATGCCCCCCAAGGGTTGGATATTGCCAGTATCCGCAAGCATAAAGACGCTAGCCGATCTATGAAGGCAGTCTATTGTGATGGCAGTGTCTGCAGCATTATTGACCATGACACGATCACGAATGAGGAGCTGCTGGCTTTAGAGGTAGATGTGCTGATTCCGGCAGCATTGGAGAATCAAATTACGGCTGATAATGCGGAACAGATCAAGGCGAAATATATTTTCGAGGTGGCCAATGGTCCGGTGACTTCAGCCGCAGATGCAATTTTGGTGGAAGCGGGCACGACGGTCTTCCCAGATATTTTGGTAAATGCGGGGGGCGTCACGGTTAGCTATTTGGAATGGGTGCAAAATCGCAGTGGGCTTTACTGGACGGAGGCAGAGGTGAAAAAGCAGCTTCAGCAAAAGATGGTGGAGGAGACAGAGACGATTTGGCAAATTGCTCACACGAAAGAGATTTCTGTAAGGACAGCGGCTTATGTCCATGCTCTCAACCGTATTGGTGAAGCTGTAACGGCTAAGGGGACACGAGATTATTATGCAAATCACCAGTCTTGATCGTTGTTTGAGTTTGGTCTTGTCTATCACGGATACGTTGAGCGACATCTTGGCCAATCTCAAAAATTTCGTGAGCAACATGGGGACTTTCTCCCAAAAAGATTTGTAAGCCTAAGATCAATGGTTCAAAAGTAGTAACAGCTTTTGAGTTTTCGATTAAAGTTAAGCATTCTTGTGCATAGCCAGCAGCAGCAGTATCAATGATGTGACCTGTTATTTTTGTTTGTGCTTCTGATGTATCGGTTCCTGTATTGATTAGACAGGTTATCCATTCTAGTGTGTCTTGCCATTTGCCCTGGTCGCCCAAAATGACAATTAAGGTATGTACATAACGCCATTCTTGAGAGTTGGTTTGACTCACTGCTTCTCTTGCCCACTCTTCTGCGACTGATAAAAACTTTGCCTGTCCTATGTTATGGAATCCCCTAGCCAAGTCATCTAACAAGAGCGCACTTTTACTGGAACGGGCCACATATTGTTTCGCTTCTCGGAATAAGGGTTGCAAGTTTTTTTCTTGCTTGACTGTAATATTGATCAGTTCACACCAATTCGCATTTCCTAGGTTGATGGCTTTACGATAAGCTTCCTCTGCTTTTATGTAATCTTTTAAATGCTGATAAAGTGAACCTAGCCTGCACCATAGAGCTGCTTCACAACTTGATGTATTTTCTAATGCTTGTTGGTAAGCTTCTATAGCTTTCTTATATTGCTTAGATTTCTCATATAAAAGACCTAGTTGTATCCAGGTACCTTCACTTGGTTGGATAGAATTGACTTTTTGATAAGCTTTCACTGCGTTTTCATATTGCTCTAGCTTCTTATACAAACAACCGACCTTTTCCCAGAGAGCCCATATATGTTCTGTCTCATACTCAAGACTTTTTAGATAAGCTGGTATTGCCTGGTCATAATCGTTTAACTGTTCATACGAGAATCCTAAACACACCCATATATTTGTGTCTGGATCGTGTTCTACAACTTTTCGATAAGCCTGTACTGCCTGTTCATATTGCTCTGATGCCTGATACACACAACCCAACATTACCCAAGCCCATACATAATCAGGCTTATATTCCAAAGCTCTTTTAAGATTTTTTTCCGCTTCCTTATATCGATTTAAATTAAAATATAGATGACCTAGTTTTACAAAAGCGTCGATAAAATTTGGTTCAAGTTCAATTGCTTTGCGATAGGCTTGCTCTGCTTCTTCATATTGCTTCAGCTTCTCCTCTAATAGACCTAAGAGTGCCCATATTGCAGAAAAATCTGGCATGTTTTTAAGCAACTTAGCAACCACTCTTTCTGCTTGCTCATAGCTCTCTAACTTTTGATTTAGCAGTTGTCCTAAAACATCCAGATTTAGTAAATCATCAGAACTAACCTGCTTTGTGATACTCTTTGTGTCTGGATATATCTCTTGCTGAGTATCTTGCCTATGCTCAGTTTGTAGTGCGCCTATCATGGCTTGTAGCTGTTTTGGAAAATCTGGAAACTGATAAAATCTTTCTGGAGTAAATTGGAGGATTTGGGCTTTTATAGTAGAGCTAACTAGTTTAGAACGAAGGATGTCTTGATACGCCCAGAAATGATCCTTTCGCAACTCAGGTGCAAGAGCACAAGCTTCTTCAGCCATTTTGACTATTGGCTGAACTAAGTCATCTTGATAGAAATGAACCATAAAGGTTACAGCTGCTCGAACTCGATTAGATGGATGGCTGTGCCGACGCATCAAATAGTAGATGTTGTATAACCGTTCTGAAACTTGATAAAGCTTTTTGCGAGGTTTTTCATCTACTACCATCACGGCTCCCCGCTTGACCAATCGATTGAGTAAAGAACTGGCTTTATTTACATCGACGCGGGCAGATTGTGCGACGGCCCTAGCTTCTGCTGGGTCCCATAGCTCTAATAACGCCACAAACACTTTACGCTCAGAGGCAGCCAGATTATCGAGTTTGCTTTTGAAATATTCCGTGTGGCTATCAACTAAGAGAATCAAATTATCGATTAATTCTCGTAAAGACATTTTGGCAGCAAAACCAGCCAAAATAGTGATTAATCGTGGATTACCTCCCGTTAAAATTTGAATGGGTTTGATTCGAATTTCAGAAATGTCTTCTTGAGTCAGGGCTTGCCAGAGGAGACAACACTCTCGTGTATTTAACCGTTCCAACTCATACAGCGAAAATAACTCAAACCAGGCTTTATCAATATTCTTAATTTCATCAAAGTGATCCGTTGCGGTACCCAAAAGCATTAGTCGGGGTTCATTCAGCAACGTATGGCGTAGATCCCACTCATCCTGATCGCCTAACTGCTCCTCCAGCATCATATTCAGATTCTCAACAATCAGCAGTAGCCGCTTTCCCTGCTCATCTGCAAAATCCATAAGCTGAGCCAGTGCCCGTTGCTGTAAACGGGCTTCATCAAGTTCGTTCTGTAAATCGTTATAAGCAGCTTGCCAGCGATCATCTTGAGTTTGATCGCCTAGATGAAAGAGAGCTTCCAACCAAAACTCTCCTGGACTCATCACATGATAGGATTCCTCTGCAAATACAATCGGATACCACTCATCTACCAAGGCTGTGTTGGTTCTGACTTCTGCTGCGACTCGTCGCACTAACATAGTTTTCCCTGCACCACGGGGACCAATAACCAGTAGATGTTGATTGGTGCTGCCAGTATTTTCCTGCAGTACTTCTAAAATTAAGTCCAAGTATTTTTCTCGAACTACAAATGCGCGAATTAGTGTGCTATCGCTACCAAAACCAGGGTTATGTTTGGGAGTGGTCAGAAGCATTAGTGGTTTCCTTTGCGATCAGAAGCGACTACAAAATGGAATCCATTACGGGCTTTCCACCAGTCTTTCAGCAGTTTGGACTCAAATTGATAGCCTTCCGGGTACCGCTTCAGATAGCCATCATGCTCCAGAATGTTCAGGATTTCACGGGCAATATCGCCAGAATTACCGTTTTCAATATCTACAACAAATTCCTGTATCAGAATTTGAGTCGCAGCTGAGGTCAACTTCCCCACTACAGCCGTCTCAGTCAATAAGGTTAAAGCCAAAGGATGTAGCGTTGGTCCCAACACCACTTTCAATCGCTCTTCCATATGGCTGAGCTCAGCGTGACCTTGAACACTTAGCATCTTGGTCTCATATACTTCAGCCACTAACTCTGGCGAGACAACCGTCAGATCTTGCAAGTGACAAACTTTACGGATTCGGTCAAAAAATAGCTGTATATGGTAGGGAATACAGATTCCTAGGCAATCGGTAATATCTGGAAGTGCACCTGCACAGTAAGTCAAGCCCCGATGATTTCCCAGCGCTTGAAGACAACCTTGAGCAGTATCTGGTGACCAAGGGCCTAACTCAAAAGGCTGGAAGTTGTTAACAGTTGCACTCAGTCCTCCCTGACGCAAAATGGGTTCTAGACCAATAGAACCCGTCAGTACCATGCGTACTGTGCCTTGATGTTTAATACCGTTGGCTCGCAACCAAGACATAAATGCATCAGCTTGTCTTCGGCGATCAGGTGTAATCTGATAATCTTCGCCTTTCAATAAGCGACTGATCAGGATAGGAACTTCATCCAAGAAAATCGCCACAGGTTTCTCTGATTGGGCCAAACAGTCGAGTAAGCGATCGCCTTTTTCCTGCCAGTTATCCACTGTTAGCCCACTACGGAGTGTTACTTTCAAATTTGCAAGTTGTAGTGAGTCAATCTGCCCAGCCGTACTCTTCAAAATATTGCTAAAAATCTCTTTCGTTTTAGACCATAGCGATTGATGTTCATAGGTAGCAGCACTTAACTCGGCAATGGCATCGGCTGCTGAATGGGCACTCTGCAAATCAACATTTAGGCAAATATAGCGACCTGAGATTCTACAGGAGGCCTCTCGCATTAGACTCGTCTTACCCATGCGACGCTGTGCGACCAGCAGTAAATGCGACCCTGCGTCTAAATCTTCAATAAATAACTCTAGCTCCTTGTCCCGCCCCCAAAACCTTTCTCCAACAACCCAGTTACCCACCGTTGGTTCAAGTTGTTCAGTTACTTCCGTCATGGATTTATATCTAACAATTTTTTTGCCAACAATTCTGTTGGTCAATCCATGCTAGCATTCCAACATTTTTGTTGCCAACAATTTCGTTGGTAAAACACACTGATAACAGAATACTCAAAGCTAAAATGCTGGAGCAAAAGTCTAATTAAGCATTGGGGCAGTTGGAGTGTTGCACGAAGCTCTACTCAATCGTGTACTGCTTTGAACATGATTCTATTGGAGACTTCGGGCAGGATAATTTGAAGTGTTAGATCACTTGCTTCTGTTCTAAATCGCAAATACTCCAGTGGGGGAATATTAGGGCAAAGCCGTATCAGCAGAGAAAGTATTTTGACCGAATGTCCACTGGCCGCAACGCATTACTCGCCGAAAAATAGGACGCTGATGCGATCGCAAAATCCGTAGCTCAGGTTCTCACCGACAGACCGCTTTCACAGCTCAGTTCTTTTTTAGAAACCCTAGCGTTGATGTCTGCAAGAAATAATGGACATCAGACTTCGCGATCAACAGAAACCTCTGCAGTATCTAAATGCGGTGACGCTCGAATATATTCCTTCAGAAGCTGGGGAATACTGATATAGCCATTCTGTTTCCAGATAAAGGAACGACGATGCAGCGATTCCAAAGCATCCAGCAATAAGTCACTTTGTTCTAAGGAAATATCTGGAGCAATATCAGCGAGAGAGCCAGCTGTATCAAGATTCGCCAAACTCAGCATAATCGAAATTTCTAATTTCGAAAGACGACTAAATTGTTGGTAAAGCAGCCGCCTAATATCTCCATAGATCAGCTCATCTCGTTCTAAAAATTGAGGGACATTCCCCGCAAAGAAATTGGTGATGGTTTTTACTGCAACTCTCAAGGCATGAGGATTACCCGTATAACGCTGTAGCAGTAAATCATAGTACTCGTCAGGGCCTTCTAGACCGAATGCCTTGAGTGCCGTCCGCCCCGAGTCCTGATCTAATCCATCTAGATACAAAGTGCGGCTCGGAAAGGCTTCATTATCCGTGAAAGCGAGCCCAATGGGTTGCTCCCGGCTCGTAATCAAGACACAACTCTTATGTCGGCTTTCGCTGATGCGTCTCAACAGTAGACCATAGGGTTCGCAGCCAGACTGGTAGCTTCCTGCCAGTGCATGGTCACCTTGCAATACAGAAAACCAATCATCCAAAACTAATAAGCAGCGATGCTGATTAAAGTACGTCAGCAACAGGGTCACTTTATCTTGAGCGCTTTCAGGAAGCTCAAGATTGACTTGGCCGGTAATAGACCTAATCAAATCTCCCATCAGGGCATCGAAATGGGGCTGATCTCGAACAGACCGCCAAATAATGCAATCGAACTGACTTTGCACCTGCTCAACACATTTCACTGCCAAGGCAGTTTTGCCAACCCCTCCTAATCCAAAAATACCAATGAGACGATTGTGATCTTCAAGAATCCAGCGTTTCAGCTGAGTCACCACAAATTGTCGGCCAATGAAGACAGGAACAGCAGCTGCTTCACCCCAATCACAGACCTGTATCGGATGTCCCATCTCTTTCTTCGATTTATGGGACTGCATGGTTCTTACACCAGACTCCTGAGGATTCTGCAGTGCCAGTTCAGCATCTTCCAACTGTTGGAAGCGACGTCTAAGGATGGAGCAAAAGTTGTGTTTTGATAAAGATTCTCCCAAAAGGGCAGATAGCTTACGCCATAGTTTATGCCCTACATCCTTTATGTAATCTGCATCATAGCCAGTACTCTGA
The DNA here is from genome assembly GCF_028285565.1 of Acaryochloris sp. IP29b_bin.148. Taxonomy (GTDB): domain Bacteria; phylum Cyanobacteriota; class Cyanobacteriia; order Thermosynechococcales; family Thermosynechococcaceae; genus Acaryochloris. The sequence continues at coordinate 40,632 of NZ_JANQOY010000124.1, read as the reverse complement.
GCAATTTGTTGGTAAGTTTTTCCTTGCCAAGCTTGCAAAAAGACCGTCGTTTGGATGTTGCTCAATTCAGCTGTCGGGAAGAGACGCTGGAGAATTAAGTACGCCTGTTTAGACTCTGGTTGACCTTGAGGAAGTGAGGGCACTAGATAGAGGGGGTCAGCCACTTTGGCTTGAGTCGGAGTTGTGTCATCGGTAAAACTGTGGGCGCCGTTATACATATTTCATGACTATTACAAATAGTCTATTGTTGAGAATTTTAAAGTGCTGTTCGTGTCCAATTGAAAATCACTCAAAAACTACGAAGCTCTGCATGGACTAGCCCCCTCCATGCTTAGTTTTCCCAAGTTAGCGATACAAGTTACGTTGCTGCTTGACCACGACGATTGCTAGAGAACAAGGTGTTGCCCAGCGCAACATGCAGTTAGCTCAGATGTAAATTTTGGGTCATTAATGTAGCTGTAAATTTTGAGTTTACTGTTTCCAGATATGCGGACAAATAAATAGGCTAAATAGCCTTGATCTACTTTTTTCTTATCTTGTAATCCTTAAGAAACTAATCCTGTACTTACACCTGGATTCAAAACAGTGAAAACCATTTAGTGGGGTGAAAGTAATTTAGGCTCCATAGAGTTATCAACATTGATTTATAGAATTTACGCAATATTTTACGTTATTTACTTTTTTTTAACAATCCTGAATGCAAATTTGCTGTAGCCAATGTAACTATAGTGGGGCTGAACCGTCTTCACAGACAATTAGTCAGAATGAAGTGTTTAACAAAATGGCTATTTTTGCTGACCTTATGATGAGATTGGTGCCCTGAGTTGTGATCTTAATCACCTCAAATTGTGATCTTAATCACTTCAAAATCCATCCCCTCCTCCGTAGATTTTTGAATATTTTGGATCAGACGTTGCTGGAGTCAAATTTGTTGTCTCACAATCTAAAAAAATTTCAATAGTGATCAAAACCTACGGCGAAATCCATTGCTATCAAAGGGAAATAAGCGGATTGTTGAGGCATGATGGCGCTTTTGATCCGTTGATGCAAGTTGCTAAAGTCATATTTTGTTATCAAAAGTCAGTTTTTGTTGTGCTCAATGAGCATAGTTGCTTCTAAGAAGACAGTATTTAGAGGAAACTCTGTATTTAGGTAGATATATAGAGATTTAATTCTATATTACTGATTTTCATGGATTTTTAGCTGATTCACTTTTACTCTACTACTGACTAGCAGTAGGATAATCAGAACCTATATGACAAGTGTGATAATGTAAGTTATATTGAGTAACTGAAAGTCTTGGGAAATCATTTACATGGCATTCACACATTTCCACCCACCCATCCCATTGCCGAGGTGGAATGTCTTCTCAAACAATCAGAGGCGCAAAATTCACTGCTATGATTGCTCTAGCGCCTCTAATGACTTTTGTTTAGAAGCAACCCTAGATCCATTCGCTTTTTATATGACCTCTTGTAAACCAGGTGTTAAACAAGGCGATCGGGTTCGCATCAATGACGCCCATGGGTTATCTGAGTATCGTATTGATGAAATAGATTTTTATAGCAATCCAGCAGATATGTGGATTGCTAAGTTACAGGCTGTTTAAGATGTTTTATCAACGCCAACCAGTACTAGAAATACGTTCGCCACACCCCTAGAAGCGATCCTTGGACCTCGACGTTAGCTGCTAATGCCTTAATAGGCTGATACTTAAGGTTGGCGGCTTCAAGGGTCACTTCATTGTTTTGTAAATAAAATCGCTTTAGGGTTGTCCCTTCACCTTCGACTCTAGCAGCTACGATAGTCCCGTTCTTTAAGGTTCTGGGTTCTTGAACGGGTTGCATAATGACAATGTCACCGTCTGTAATGTGAGCATCGATCATACTGTCACCGTTGACCCGGAGTGCATAGGATTGGGGTGGCAATTGCTTGGGGCTGAAGTCTAAGGAATCTACGACTTCCACAAAGGGTTCGATTAATCCACCGGCTGCGATCGCACCTAGAATAGGAATGCGTTCAGTCTCCGATGCAGCGAAGTCAGGATGAACAATGCGTAATGTGCGGGCTTGACCAATTTCCCAGTCAACATAGCCTTTCTTCCTGAGATGATCTAGGCGGCTTTGTACGGGCGCAGGCGACTTAAGCTTCATGGCCTGCATCATCTGCCGGATAGAGGGGGCATGTTGATGATGTTCAATATATTGAACCAACCAGTCGAATAATTCTTGCTGAGCTTTGGATAGAGGTTCCACAGTCAATCAGACCCACACAAACATCACTTGATGCCTTCAAAAGGGTTATTTAACCTTGATCACAGTGCGTTCAAGCGTTAAGTCACCCTAATGATATAAAACACCTGTACTACTGTAAAGTATACAAAGAAAAGAGAGCTTTCGCCAAATATTTAGCCTAGAGCGATGGCCAACCCACGTTGGATCCACAGGCATCAATCCGATTGAGGATTGAGCTTTCCCTGACAAAGATAAATTCAACCTAGAGTTCCAAGGGATACGGCTGTCTTTGGTTTACGTTACATCTATCTCAACTACCAATTCTCTGGGTAATCGATTGTAACTATGGGTGATAAAAAGCGGGTTGGCATTCTAACCAGTGGTGGGGATTGTGCCGGGCTCAATCCCACTATTCGAGCAGTCGTGCTGCGAGCAGTGGAACGTTATGGTTGGGACGTAATTGGTATTCAACAAGCGACCCATGGACTCTTGAAAGATCCGCCAGCAGCGATTGTCCTTGAACCTCAACAGATGAGTCCACTGCTGACGGCAGGGGGGACAATGCTAGGCACCACGAATAAGGGCAATCCCTTTGCCTTTCCGATGCCAGATGGGACGATTGTCGATCGCTCTGAAGAAATTATTGCGGGGTATCACAAACTGGGTTTAGATGCTCTGATCGGCATTGGTGGAGATGGCAGTATTGCGATTCTCCGAAAGCTGGCTCAGCAAGGCAATTGGAACTTGGTGGGTATTCCCAAAACCATTGACAATGATGTAGGGGTAACCGAACGATCAGTGGGGTTTGACACGGCAGTCAATATTGCCACAGAAGCCTTAGATCGGCTGCAATTTACAGCCGCAAGTCATAGCCGAGTCATTATTTTAGAGGTTATGGGTCGGGATGCAGGGCATATTGCGATTAGTGCAGGGATTGCAGGCGGGGCCGATATCATTTTGATCCCTGAAATTCCCTACACCATTGATAATGTCTGCGCCAAAATCAAAGAGCGGCAAAGTAAAGGGAAAAACTACTCTCTGATTATTGTTGCCGAGGCGGTACGCACTGAAGGCGGCGCCCCGTTAACCCATACAGATGGCTTAGGTGAATGTCGTTTGGGTGGAATTGGTCAATATTTATCGGAGCAAATCTGTAGTCGCCATGTGGCGGAAACACGGGTAACGGTTTTAGGCCATGTTCAACGAGGCGGCATGCCTTCCCCTTCCGATCGTTTAATCGGTGCTGCCTTTGGGGTGGCGGCGGTTGATCTCATTGCCGAGGGCCATTTTGACCAAATGGTGACTTGGCAGCATCGCCAGGTTTTGAGTGTACCTATTTTGGATGCGATCGCACATTATCGAGCAGTCAATCCCACGGGAACGCTGGTGAAAACAGCACGAGGCTTAGGCATCTACCTGGGTGACTAGTTTTGTCTGTTTGTTGTAGAGGATCCTCACTCTGGGCTTTCAGGGAGCGATGTTAGCATGGAAAATACATAGCTGTGATGATGGGTCTTCTAAAACAGTTAGGTAGATATCAAGACACACGCGAGCGATGAGTCAAACGGCTGAACAGATTCGATGGACCATTCGGGATCTTGAAGTATTACCCCAGAGCGAGGGGAATCGCTATGAGTTAATTGATGGAGAATTATGGGTGACTCGATCGCCTCACCGGAAACATCAGCAAGTAGCAGGGAAAATTTTCGCCGCCCTAGACGCCTGGTCAGAAACGTCAGAATTGGGTGAAGCCATTCTTGCTCCAGGAATTATTCTCTCGGATACGGACAATGTCATCCCGGATCTAGTCTGGGTGAGCAAGGAACGTCTAGCGCTGATTGAAGATGAGGCAGGACACTTGATCGGGTTTCCAGAATTAGTGGTGGAGGTACTGTCGCCAGGAGAGACCAATATTCGACGCGATCGAGAAACCAAACTCAAGTTGTATTCGGTTCAAGGTGTCCAGGAATATTGGATTGCCGATCGGTGGGCCAAGCGATTAGAGGTTTATGGCCGCGAAGATGGACAGTTGAGTTTAGTCAGGACCTTACTAGACGAAGATCAGATTCAGTCGTCACTGCTGCCTGATTTTCATTACTCAGTCAGACGCTTTTTTGTATGACCTTGATCAAACCAGTCCATAGTCAGGGGTTAAGGGACAACTCTCAGCATCGGGTACTTAACGCACCTTAAACCTTGGCCCCAGCCAAAATCTGATCGTCAACGGCAAAATCAATATCTGCTTGATCGCGTCCACTCGCGAGGTAATCCCTTTGAAAGGAGTCTTTGAGACCGCTGACCAGGTCATATTGAGGTTGCCAATTGAGATCATGGCAAGCTTTGTGAATATCAGCAAAAAAGTGCTGCAACCGCATGGGAAAGGCTTTGCGCTTGCCAAAGTCAAACTGACTGGGGTCATAGTGCACCAGCTTTAAGTTCGGGGATTGGCCAGCAGCAAGGGCACAGGCTTTGGCAAGGCCATCAAAGGTTACGTAGCGACTGCCACTAATATTGTAAATTTGACCAATCGCCTGGGTATTACCTAAAACGGCTGCCATGGCCTGTGCTAAGTCCTGAACATGCCCCAATTGGGTGATATGTTGGCCATTGCCAGGAATGGGAATAGGTCGCTGGCGGACAATGCGATCAAAAAACCAGGCTTCGACGTCGTTATAGTTTTGGGGGCCATAGATGTAGGTGGGCCGAATCGAGGTAAACGGGAGACCCTGAGCCGCGAGATCTGCCTCTGCTTCTGCTTTCCCTAAGTGGCGACTGTTGGGGTCAGTTGGATCCGCTTCCCGGTGGGGCATTTGATCAGACTTGAGATAAACCCCTGCTGAACTCATATAGATAAAATGTTGCACCCGTTCTTTAAACAGCTGTGCAAGGGGTTGAGTATCAGACAACTTGCGACCGTTGTTATCAAAAATGGCATCAAAGTGTTCATGGGCCAGTTGGGCTTTTAACTGATTGGCATCGGTGCGGTCACCATGAATCTGAGTTAAGCCTGCGATCGCAGGAGTCCGGTTACCTCGGTTAAACAAAACGACTTCATGCCCTTGATCCACCAGAATTTGGCTGAGGTAAATACCGATAAACCGGGTTCCTCCCATGATTAATATGCGCATTGTGGCTTTATTCCTTGGTGTGTCAGTCGCTTTACAACTATCAGCATGCATGAGTGTGGCCATGATGGCTACTACAATTCAGGTCGCTCCTACATGCTTAATGAAATGTTTCAATTGATTTCATTGAATCAGTCTACAGGCTCATAGACTACGTTTGAGATAGAATGAGCAGCCTCCATCCCATACTTCAGCCAGATACCGCTATAGTGGGTCCAGAATATGCGCTAGCTAATGGGTTCTTTGAGTAATGGCACGTCTTTCTAATTTTGCTCCCAACCCTTTGTGCAAAAAGCTTTTGGGGGCCGCACTATTGGTATGTACCGTCAGTCTAGTAGAGAGCGGGAGCGATCCAAAGGCACTCGCACAAGCCCCATCCCCCGCTCCCCCTGCTTCGACCTCCCCTGATTCTCCTTCAGCGCCCGCTTCGCAGACGCCAGGATCTTCAACACCACAGGCACCTACGCAGGCTCCAGCACCGATTCGCACTCCAGATCCTCGTAACGTAACGGTGCCCCCAGCTCAACCCCCAGTTCCGGCTCAGCCTAAAACCGCTCAACCGACACCAACGGCCCAGCCTTCTAAGCCTGCAGCCCACCCGACACAGCCCAAAACCACTCAACCGACACCGACGGCCCAGCCTTCTAAACCTGAAGCTCAGCCGACACAGCCCAAAACTACTCAACCGACACCGACGGCCCAGCCTTCTAAGCCTGCCGCTCAACCGACACAGGCCCAACCCGCCCCTCAGCAGGAAAAAGCGACGCCGAAGTCAGTCGAAAAGCCCCAGCCCGCTCCATCCCAACCGACGGTGAAACAAGGGAAAGGCCAACCGGAAGCTCTGACACATTTACGTCAAGGGGTTAAACAACATGGCCAAGGGAACTTGAAAGCAGCGGTTGAAGAATATAACAAGGCCATTCAATTGGATCAGGATTACGGCATCGCCTATGTGAATCGAGGCTATGCTCATACGCTTTTGGGTAATAATCAGGCTGCGATCGCAGATTACACTAAGGCGATCCAACTCAACCCTCAGAACGTCAAGTTACCCCAAATTTATTTGAATCGGGGGTTAGCCTTTGCGGCTACTCAAAATTACAGGGCAGCACTGAATGACTATAATCAGGTCTTACAGCGGGATACAAACCATGCAGAAGCCTACTTAAATCGAGGTCGAGCCCATGCCGCCCTCGGCAATTATGCCGCCGCGATTCAGGATTATGGTCAAGTGCTCAAAGTGAAGCCCCAGTCAGCCTTGGCCTACTTCAATCGTGGGGTGGTTCGTACCAAAGTGGGCGATCAGTCTACGGCACTGGCCGATTATTCGGCGGCCATTAAGCTCGATCCGAAGTATGCGGCTGCGTTTTATAACCGCGGGCTGATTCACCTTGACCAAGGGGATGCTCAAGCGGCCATTTCTGATTTCACGACGTCCGTGCAAATAGACGGTAAATATACCGCGGCCTATAAAAACCGGGGCAATGCTCATTTAAAGGCGGGTGATGCTGAAGCTGCGATCGCAGACTTTACCCAAGCCATCACCCTAAATGCAAACGATGTGACGGCGTACTTTAATCGGGGGCTGGCCTATAATTCAGCGGGACAAAGCAAGGCTGCGATCGCAGACTATACCCAAGTCCTTAAACTCGATCCCAACTATGCGACAGCCTATACCAATCGCGGCAACATTTATTTTTCCCAAGGCGATCGGGAGACCGCTGTGCGCGACTATAGTCAAGCGATTACCGCTAATCCGCAAAATGCGATCGCCTACAACAACCGTGGGCTGGCCCATATGATCTTAGGACGACGGGAAGCGGCGCTAACAGACTATCAGCAGGCTGCCCAGCTTTACAAAGCACAAGGAGCGACAGCGGACTATCAGCGCTTACAACCTCTAATTAACACGCTCAAACAGCGCGTTAAAAAGCAGCCGGTCACGCCTTAGCATTGGATTTTCTATCTCAGATGAGGGGTAGAAAGATGCCGCGGTTAAAGGATGAAAGCGAGCTGTCCTCTTTCGACTGCTCCCGCAATTCTGTAAGCTGTTGAGGTACGCTCATCTGTTGCTCGTAACAGCGACTTGATTCTATGTCTGTCTCCAGCCCTACCCGTGTCATTCGGATTGGTTCCCGTAAAAGTCAACTCGCTCTTGTGCAGACGCACTGGGTCCAAGGAGAATTACAAAAACATTTTCCTGAGTGCGAATTTGAAGTTTGCACCATGTCCACCCAAGGAGACAATATCCTCGATGTCGCCCTAGCCAAAATTGGAGACAAAGGGTTATTTACTAAAGAGCTAGAGGTCTCAATGCTCCGCAAAGAGACGGACTTGGCAGTGCATTCTCTCAAGGATTTACCGACCAACTTGCCGGAAGGGCTCTGTCTGGGAGCGGTGACCGAGCGGGTTGATCCGGCAGATGCCTTAGTCGTGCATGAGAATTTTACGGACTATCAACTGGATACGCTACCTGAGGGAGCAGTGATTGGGACGTCATCCCTGCGGCGGCTCGCCCAACTACGGTATAACTACCCCCATTTAGAATTCAAAGATATTCGCGGCAACTTAAATACCCGTCTCCAGAAGCTTGATGCGGGTGAATATGACGGCATTATCCTGGCGGTGGCTGGTTTACAGCGACTGGGGTTTGGCGATCGCATTCATCAGGTGATTCCTGCAGATATTTCGTTACATGCAGTGGGCCAAGGGGCCTTAGGCATTGAATGCCGTGAAGGGGATGAAGAAATCATGGCCTTTATTAAGGCCCTAGAGCATGAACCCTCTGCCCATCGTTGTACCGCTGAACGCTCCTTTTTGCACGAGTTGGAGGGCGGCTGCCAGGTTCCCATCGGCGTGAATACGACCCTCAACGACGGACAATTGACCTTGGTCGGCATGGTGGCCAGTTTGGACGGCAAACGCCTGATTAAGGACACCGTTAGTGGGCCGATTGCTAGCGCAACGCAATTAGGCATTGATCTCGCACAGAAAGTGAGAGAACAGGGTGCCCAAGAGATTCTAGAGGAAATATTCGCCGCCGCCCGTCCCTCAGATCTCTGATAGTCTGATAGCACTCACTTTTCGAGTCGATGGGACTAACCTACAAAGACGACAATCAATCAGCTAATAGATGGGTTAGTAAAGCCTCTTCGCGATTCGGGTGGTAGATTCAGACTGTTCTGAGAGGAGTTGCAGGATGTCTAATCCCCAAGTGTTATGTCTGGGAGAAATTCTGTGGGACTGTCTTGCGGATCAGCCGGGTCGAGCACTGGCAGCAGTTGACTCCTGGACCCCCTATCCTGGAGGAGCGCCTGCAAATGTGGCCTGTGCTTTGGTTAAGTTAGGGACTTCTGCGGGTTTTATTGGCTGTGTCGGCGAAGATGCACCCGGCACACAGCTTAGAGCGCTACTGCAACAAACGAATGTCAATATTGAGGGACTTCAGACCCATGCGGATGCGCCCACACGGCAGGTGTATGTCACCCGTACTCTAGAGGGTGATCGCACCTTTGCAGGCTTTGGAAACTATGACACCTCTATCTTTGCCGATACCCAATTGCAGGCCGACCACCTGCCTGCCAACCTATTTGTGAATGCAGACTATTTAATCTTGGGGACCCTAGCACTGGCCTATCCGCAATCAGCGGCTGCGGTCCGCCAAGCCCTCCAGCTGGCTCAGCAGCATCAGGTCAAAATCCTGATTGATGTAAATTGGCGACCCGTATTTTGGACCGATCCAGAGGCCGCCCGTCAGATCATTCTGCAAATCCTGCCTAACGCTCACTATGTAAAGCTGGCTGAAGAAGAAGCCCAGTGGCTTTGGAAGACTGACCATCCTCAAGCGCTGGTGAAGGCGTTACCCTCGGCCCAGGGCGTTATTGTTACGGCAGGAGCAAAAGGCTGTGCCTATTGCTTCCGAGAAATGTGTGGAACGCGTCCTGGTTTCACGGTACAGGTGCAAGATACGACGGGAGCTGGCGATGCCTTTGTAGCCGGATTGATTCATCAGCTAATCACCACCGATCATCCCCCAGATAGGCAGTCTGCACAGGCTATGATGACTTATGCCAGTGCGGTGGGTGCCTTAACAACCACTCAAGCGGGTGCGATCGCAGCCCAGCCGACTGCGGATGAGGTGGCAACTTTTCTGCAAACCCAACGCTAAGACGCTATCCCAACGGGGACTCATCCATGCCAACCACTGGAACTATACCGCCATTTGCCCAGCGTATCGACCTCTCCATGCAGCATCCTTGGCCGACGGGATATCTTTTCCAGAGTCCGGGTAATCAGTTTAGTTACCGGGTGATTGGTCCTTGCTGTCGACTCTTTGATCGAGAAAAACTGCCTTGGCCCTGCTGTCGATTGCAATGGCGTGGCAAGGAGCCTAGCTGGCGACGCATTGGGCGACGCTTGATTGCTGATTTATCGGCTAAGCGCTATCCGTCTTACTGTGTAGAGCTTGTGGGATATCAGGGAGCGGCACCCTGGGTGATCACGCTCTATACCCAGCGCCTGTCGTCAACCCAGCAGCAATGGTGGTATTCCAAGCATCAATCGATGCAGACGGTGGAGCCTCCTACGGCTTCTTAGACTGAGCAGCGCGGGCTTTCTTCAGCTGCTTCGACACCTGACTTTGCTTACTAAATTTACCTTCTTTCTGGTAGAGAGACTCTGCCTTCTGTAAGTCTTGAATGGCGGCTTCTGAATCTTCATTGGCCAGATGGCTTTCCCCCCGTTTTTGGAACGCAAGGGCATTCTGAGGATTTTGCTCAATGACTTTGGAGAAATCAGCAATGGCCGCTTCTGGTTGCTGTTCCTCATACAAAGCCATCCCTCGGTATAGGTAGGCAAACAGGTTATCTGGCGCCAGTTTTAAGGCGGTAGTGTAATCTGCGATCGCAGCTTCATACTCTTCTAACTGGCGATACGCATTAGCCCGATTATAGAGGGCATATGCATTGAGTTTATAAGCTGCTAAAGCCTGGCTATACGCCTCGATTGCCCCTTTATAATCCGCTTGGGCATAGCGATCATCTCCTAACCGTACCGCCTCAGGCACTGATGGTTGCGAAGCTGGAGTGGGTGCTTGGGGGGCAGGCACGCTCTCAGGATTGGACTGTACTGGTTGGTCTGGCGTCGGGGATGCCGTCTCTGGCATAGACTGTGCTCGTAAGGTACCCGCACTGAGAGAAATGCTCCCGAATACCATAAGGGAAAGAGATACAGCTTGTAGACATTGCTGATATTGAGCAAAATTCTTCATAGATACTCCTGAAATACCACACACATTGTTACCTGCAACTCACATTCTTTATCCCCCGAGTGGCAGCTATCTGAAGAAAAAACCTTAACTCTACTCGATAGACATCAACATCAATTTGTTCCAACAGCTAACCCATGGATCGATCTGCCATCAATGTACAAAAGGTTTATCGGGATATCCAAACATCCTGATAAACCTTTTCTGCATTGATAGCATAGAGTCCCTCCCAGCCTCAACACTTAATGTTGTCGAGACTGTGAGGAACCTTAATCCTTTAAGACTTAATATTTATAACTTTCAGTCTTGAAGGGACCCTCCACGGGCACATTAATGTACTGAGCTTGTTCAGAGGTGAGTTGAGTAATCACACCACCAAAGCCTTCCACCATATACCGAGCAACCTCTTCGTCTAACTGCTTAGGTAGTACTTCCACAGTAATGGCTGAGGTTTTTTGATCAGCGGGCAAATCAGCAAACTTGCGCTCAAACAAAAACATTTGCGCTAAGACTTGGTTCGCAAAAGAACCATCCATGATGCGTGAGGGATGCCCCGTCGCATTGCCCAAGTTCACTAAGCGGCCTTCTGATAACAAGATCAAAAAGTCTTGGGGATCATCACTCCGATACACCTGATGCACCTGAGGCTTCACCTCCTCCCAACGCCAGGTTTTGCGCATATAGGCAGTATCAATTTCGTTATCGAAGTGACCAATATTGCAAACGACAGCCCCTTGCTTTAAGGAAACCAACATATTGGCATCACAAACATTAAAGTTGCCTGTGGTCGTTACCACTAAATCCGTGTTGCCTAGTAGATCTGTATTGATGCAGCTGGGGGTGCCGTCATTCTGGCCATTTTTGTAAGGAGACACCACTTCAAAGCCATCCATGCAAGCTTGCATCGCACAAATGGGATCTGCTTCAGTGACTTTAACAATCATCCCCTCTTGTCGCAAAGAAGCAGCGGATCCCTTACCGACATCACCATAGCCAATCACGAGGGCTTTCTTACCAGACATCAGATGATCGGTACCGCGCTTAATCGCGTCATTCAAGCTATGGCGACAACCATACTTGTTGTCATTTTTGGACTTTGTCACTGAATCATTGACATTAATCGCGGGAACTTTGAGTTCTCCCTTTTCTAGCATTTCTAGTAAGCGATGCACCCCAGTGGTGGTTTCTTCCGTGACGCCATGAATATGGTTCAGCATCTCAGGGTATTTTTCATGGATATGGCCGGTTAAATCACCACCATCATCCAAAATCATGTTGGCATCCCAGAGGTTTCCTTCAGGGGTCCGACAGGTTTGCTCAATACACCAAATATATTCTTCTTCGGTTTCACCTTTCCAGGCAAATACAGGAATATCTGCGGCGGCAATAGCGGCAGCTGCATGATCTTGAGTGGAAAAAATATTACAAGATGACCAACGAACCTCTGCTCCTAAGGCACAGAGCGTCTCAATCAAGACTGCAGTCTGAATGGTCATATGAATACAACCAATGATTTTTGCCCCTTGCAAAGGTTTACTATCACGGTACTTCGCACGAATCGCCATCAATGCTGGCATTTCACCCTCAGCAATGGCCATCTCTTTGCGTCCCCAATCTGCGAGGGCAATATCCGCAACTTTATAATCTCTAGTTAAAACTTGTGGGCTCATGTGATCCTTCTCAACGACTGGTGTACTTATTTGATCCTCTGTTAATTATAGTGAGGCATTTCTTGGTGTTTATCGGGAAATTGTCTGCATCCCTGCAAAAAGAACTATATCCAATCTCTAAACCTAAGCTGGTATTACTCTATGAGGTTTTTTACGCGAGTTTTTAAAGCGATTACTCAGCATTAATGCATCCAGGCTCCGTGCTCCAAGCAATTTGCAAAAGGCTGGCACAAGGGAATGGGACTCACCGATGATGCCGAACGATCGATGATGTATTGTGTTTTAGCTTTATAACTCGCTTAATCACTTACTATGAATGGGTCTGCTTGCATTTTTTATCGTTATGGCACGTCTGTCAGCTGAGCTTAAACGGTCTTTCCTAGACAACGATCACGGCCCCGAGGTTACTTTGCAGGAATTACTAAATCTTGCAGAAGAGCGGGTTTTCGGATTTCTATTTGTGTTATTAGCCCTGCCTTCCGCCCTTCCTGTTCCTGCACCGGGATACTCTGTACCCTTCGGGATTATCATTTTCCTACTTGCCATCCAATTAATTGCAGGATCCAAGCAACCGTGGTTTCCGCAACGGTTCTCAACACATCCTGTTGCGCTCACAACAGTCCAAGGCATTCTCAAAAAGGCGTTACCTTGGCTACAGCGTATCGAGTCAGTGGCGCGACCCCGCCTTTTTCCTATTTGCACCAGCGTGATGGGACAGATTGCGATCGGATGCATCTTGGCACTGATGGGAATTTCGATGATGATTCCTTTTCCATTAACGAACACTGTGCCTGCGATTGGTGTTTTTGTAACTGGCTTTGGTTTGTTAGAAGATGATGGTGCGATCAGTCTAGGGGGGCTTGTCATCTGTTTATTTGGTGCTGCAATTACCCTCTCAGTCTTAGGGGCTGCGATTTGGGGGGGGAGTAATTTAATCGAGCTAATAAAAGAGCATATCTGAAGAAATTAAGTGACGCTTGCATTTGTAGTTAGTATTAAAACGTCTTAAAATCATAGAATATGGCGATATAAAGCCATATTTTTCCAGATATCAGTTATTGAACCATCAGTTGTTCCACTTTCATAAACTGATCACCTTTATCAGACCATGCTCGCTTCTCTAGCTGAAGATTAATGACTCTTAAACGTTGGGTAAACGTAAACCTTTAGCCTATGCAATCAACCATCTTTACACTGTATAAAGAGTTCAAATTACGACAGTATAGGAGTATCAGCTTGTCATCAAATCAGACTGCATAATATCACCAGAACTTAAGAGATTAGACCGTATTAAGAGTACATCTCACGTTTTATAGTGTGGAATGTATCAATTACCTCATGCTTCTTGAACTGGCCATGTATTGGCAGTAGCATAAGCTGTTCGATTTTTGGGCATTCTAGTAAAGTACCCATACCCATTCAGACCTAAATCTAGCCCCCCACACAGATGCTTTAAGGGGCAAGTTGCTTGTCGGTTCATCCATTTATCTTCCTAATACACTCTAGAAGATAAAAGGCTGGTGAGTTTCACAACACGTCGTCATCATGTCCAAAATTCTTGTCATTGAAGATCAAGATGATATTCGCAGCATTATTTGTGAAATCCTTGCTGCTGAAGGTTTTAATGTGGTTGAAGCAGAAGATGGCCATATTGGCGTCTTACTGGCTCAAGAAGAACTGCCAGACTTAGTGATTTGCGACATTATGATGCCTGAGTTTGATGGCTATAGTGTGATGACCCAATTGCGTCAAAATCCTTATGTGCAATCTGTGCCTTTTATCTTTCTCACCGCGAAAGCCAGTAAGACTGATCTGCGATTAGGCATGGAATTAGGGGCTAATGATTATTTGACCAAGCCTTTTACTCGGGATGAGCTATTGGGCGCAGTGAATGCCCAAATAGAACAACGCTCTACTGAGCCGACTGACCATACCCCTTTATGGAATGATACCTGTTGTGATCTGATTCAAGCTCTGCCGCCAGCAATACATAACCCACTTCAACGTATTGCGGAGTTTGCCCAGATCTTGAAAAATGATATTCAATCGATTAATTCTGACTATTCATCAGATTTACTAGATAAAATCGGAGAATCTGGAGAACTTATTTATAATCTGCTCCAAAAATCTTTAATTTACAATGATTTAGTAGATATTGAAAAAGATCCTCAACGCTTGCGGATACTACGGAAGCATGCCGGTGAAAGTTCTACACAATCGGTGATTGCCAATATTGCACGTTCTCAATCACAACACTGTAACCGCATCGCTGATTTACAACTAGAACTGGAAGAGGCAAGTGTTCAACTTGCCCAACCTAAGTTAAAAAAGTTAGTTGAAGAAATTGTTGAGAATGCCTTTAACTATTCTCCCGTAGGGACACCTGTTCACTTAACCAGCCATTGCCGAGGTAAAACCTTTCTCTTAAACATTACCAATCAAGGAAAAGGACTTAGCTCCCAACAAATTGCGGATTTAGGATCTCATATGCAATTTGATCATGCTTTATATAAGGGTAAATATGTGGGTTTAGGCTTGATTATTGCCAAACTAATTGCTGAGTTACATGGTGGCGAATTACAGGTAGAAAGTGTGCCTCATCGACTCACAACCATTTCAGTTTTTCTACCATTGTCATAAATAACTTGTACAAGTTAATAAGTGACAGCGTCGTAAGGGGGGACATGGTTTATCATGATAAAAGTGCAAAAAAGCTCAAAAATGGCCATAATTTCAGTTAATTTTAACTAATTCAAAAATCCACGTTGAATGATGCTGGTATTTATTAATAAAAGTATAGTCAACAAAGAAGCATTGAATCTCTGAATAGGGAACTATGGGATTAAGATTGAAGGCGCAGATGTGATGTTAGGTGATCTTTCGCGGCAAGAGAGAAATCAATGGAGAGAGATTGTTGGTGCTTGTGAATTAAATATTCAGGAGCTGCTTGAAACAATTATCTTCGATACCCATGAAGTCATTCTGATCACTGCAACTGATTTTGATGAGGACAAAGGACCTAGGATTCTGTATGCCAATGCGGCCTACTATCGTTTACTGGGTAGATTGCAAAGTGAACAATCTCATGAGCCTCAATATCTCTATTATCACTTAGTTCCTGAAGATCCCAGTCACTTATGTCATGTTCTGTCTAATCTGTCGGTACAAGAGCAGGCATGGGCGAATTTTCACTTAAAGACGGATCAGAGTAAACAGACTCTGCAGCTTCGGCTGTCGCCCTTGTCAGATACAAATCATTGCTTTACAGCAGTGCTATTGAAGCAAGACATCATCCCATCTCATCTAACCCCAGACGATCAAGGCTCTGCTGCATCCCCACAAATACACAAAGACAAGCCAGAGCAACCTGAACATCCATATATATCTAAAAGTTATCGAGATATGTCTGGGTTTAACTTGCAGGCATTAATCGATGCGCTTCCTGGTATTGTTTTTTCCTGTAACTATGATTTGGGTTGGTCTCGGCGATCCCTGAGTCGGGGATGTCTATCATTGACAGGGTATACCCCAGAAGAGTTACTCGGCAATTTTAATCTCACCTATAACGCACTCATTGATCCAGATGACTTTCCCCAGTTATTGGCAGCTATTTCATCAGCGGTTGACAGTCAGCAAGCGTACACCATCGAGTATCGCATTCGCACAAAATCAGGTCAGCTAAAGTGGTTACTGGAACAGGGAAGTGGCATTTTTGACGAACAGGGTCAAGTTTTAGGCCTGGAAGGATTTATTACCGATATTTCTAAACTCAAACAAGCAGAAGCTCAGTTAAGGCACGATGCCTTCTATGACAAATTAACAGGCTTGCCGAACCGAGCGTTGTTTATGGATCGCCTGACGTACTGTATCAAACGCGTTAAACGCTACCCTGATCAAATCTTTGCCGTCCTTTTCCTCGATCTCGATCGATTCAAAGTGGTTAACGATAGTCTGGGACATGCTGCAGGTGATCAGTTACTGATGGAGGTTGCCGAACGACTGCAGAGTTGTGTGCGAGACAGCGATACCCTTGGGCGATTAGGGGGCGATGAATTTACCGTTCTTCTAGAAGGGATCAAAGATCTGAGTGATGCGTTACGAGTTTGTAGTCGAATTCAACAAGCGTTAACCCAACCCTTTAAATTGAATGGTCGAGAAGTACTGATTACGACCAGTACAGGGGTGGCATTAAGTACGATGGGCTATGACGATCCAGAGCAGCTGATCCATAATGCGGATGCAGCAATGTATCGAGCCAAAACTCAGGGTAAAGCGCAATGGGAAGTGTTTACTGCTGATATGCATAGCAATGCATCTGCTCTTTTGCAGTTAGAAGTCGATTTGCGACGAGCCATTGAACGACAAGAATTTCAGCTGCATTACCAACCGATTTATCATTTAGAGACGACGGAAATTGTCGGTTTCGAAGCCTTATTACGATGGCATCATCCCCTTAGAGGTTTGATTTCACCCGTCGAATTTATTCCTGTGGCAGAAGAGACGGGGTTGATTTTGCCGATCAGTTGGTGGGTTTTGCAGGAGGCTTGCCAACAAATGCGTGATTGGCAACGGCGATTTTCCTCGAAGGCTCCTTTGTTTGTCAGTGTTAATTTTTCTAGTAAGCAATTCACGGAAGCGGACCTTATTCCTCGAATTGAGACAATTTTGAGAGAGACCGGATTAGCCCCTCAAAACTTGAAGCTAGAGATTACTGAAAGTGCCATCATGGAGCATGCAGAAGCAACAGCAGCCAAGCTTCTGGGCATTAAAACGTTAGGCATTCAGCTTGGCATTGATGATTTTGGTACTGGCTATTCATCACTAAGTTATTTGCATCGTTTTCCCATCGATATTTTGAAGGTTGATCGCTCCTTCGTCAGTGCGATGGATAGTCACGAGAACCTACAGATTGTGCAAACAATCACGATGTTGTCTCGCAATCTAGGGATGAAAGCAGTGGCAGAAGGGGTGGAGACCGCTGAGCAAGCGGCTCAACTGAGAGCGATGAAGTGCCAATATGCCCAAGGTTATTTTTTCTCGAAACCAATGGATGCAAGTGCGACCGAACGGTTGTTAACCCAACAATATCAATTATCAGCTCAGGAGATGACCTTACCGCTCGCTCGCTTAAAGTTGCGGATCAACGCTGCATTTTCCTATCGGCCTTTGGTAGGCAAAACTTCGTGGGTCATTGGTTCTAGCCAAGAAAGCGACATTCTATTAACGGAATCAACGGTTGCCCCTAAGCATGCCATGCTACAGCTGATGGGAACGGGTAATTATTACCTCGTTAATTTAGCAACAACAGAGGGGGCGTTTGTGAATGGCCAACTCGTTGCTCGGCCCATGCTGTTACAAGATGGCGATCGCTTAAACATTGGCACCACCCACCTGATCTTTGAATCTCAGATGCCATACGGGGAAACGAATCAGGCTCCTATGCCCCATACCTCTGTGCTGATGTGCCAAGCGAGTCAGTTTCAGGGTGAGATCTGGCAAGCTGCCCTGACATCTCAAGGACTATCCGTCACTTGGCAAGCCGCTGAATTCGATATCAAGCAAACCATCGCCAAAATGGACGGTATGGGATATGCTCTGCCGGATCTTCTTTTAGTTGACAAGCATACTTTACCTGAAGGACTAGAGGCGTTTTGCCAATGGCGCACTGCCCATTACCCAAAGCTTAAGGTGATCTTCATCAATGGTGAACAACCTCAAGTTGCACCGTCGGAATATCAAAGCGTGATGGATCATGGTGCCCTTGATTTATTACCTGGATTTTCAGAACAGAATGTGTTGTTGAATTTGGTAGACACCCTAGCTAAAATCAACGTCGTCCTCGACGCTTTAGAGTGGCAGTCGTTAGACCGGAAAGCATTGATGGCTGCACTGATGCCCTTGCAACAGGTGGTTAAACAAGGGATATTTCGTTAGCAAGTGGGGGTTATCTGGAAAGATCGAGCGCTAGCAGTGTACCGAGATCCAGGCATAAGGGACAGGGTTGTCATTTTTGATCTCAGCGCTTGATCGTCTAGTTTTTAGGGAAGAGCATGAACTGGGCGTCCAGGCAGCCCCCCTGGACGGTAAAATGAATTGCCGATTGTTCTTCCCATATCGAAAATCGATGATTTCCAGTAACGACTTTCGCACAGGTGTGTCTATTGAGCTTGATGGCTCAGTATGGCGAGTTGTAGAGTTCTTGCATGTTAAGCCTGGCAAAGGCTCTGCCTTTGTGCGTACAAAGCTAAAGAATGTGCAAAGTGGCAATGTCATGGAACGCACATTCCGAGCCGGTGAGACGGTCCCCCAAGCGAATTTGGAAAAGCGTGTCATGCAGCATACCTACAAAGATGGCGACCAATTTGTCTTTATGGATATGGAAAGCTATGAGGAAGCGAATCTGAGCCAAGAACAAATTGGCGATCGCGTTAAGTATCTGAAGGAAGGAATGGACGTTAATGTGATTCGGTGGGATGAGCAAGTGCTGGAGGTAGAATTGCCCACCTCTGTTGTGTTAGAAGTGACCCAAACCGATCCTGGTGTGAAAGGCGACACCGCGACGGGGGGCAGTAAACCCGCGATTGTAGAAACAGGGGCACAAGTGATGGTTCCATTGTTTATCTCAGAAGGAGAACGTATAAAAGTGGACACCCGCACCGACTCTTATCTAGGTCGCGAGTAAGGAGCAATATCAACGGTGGAATTTGATCTTAACCAACTCCGCGAACTACTCGCTATCCTCAATCAAACGGATATTGATGAGCTGAGTCTCAAAAGTAATGATTTTGAACTCACCATCCATAAAGGGAATCAATCAACAGCAGTGGTCTCCAATTCAGCAGTCCAGCCTGTGACACTGGATGGCACCTCCCTAGAACTGTCTGCCTCTCACGAGTCTTCGCCACCCCCGACTCCTGATAAGAAATGGGTGGATGTTAATTCTCCGATGGTTGGGACATTTTATCGGTCACCAGCGCCGGATGAGCCTCCTTTTGTAGAAGTGGGAGATGTGGCTCGACGAGGACAGACCGTCTGCATTATCGAAGCGATGAAGTTGATGAATGAACTAGAAGCCGAAATCAACGGCGAAATTGTGGAGATTCTAGTGGACAATGGGGAGCCCATTGAATTTGGTCAGACCCTAATGCGCATTAATCCTTCGAGTTAACTATCCTCGGCTGTACTCAAGGTGGAAGACACGATGCTGCCATCGGGCATAATCGTATCTTGTAAGAGCGCGTCTGTCAGATCGGTCTGTTGCAAATTAGCCCCTAAAAGATCTGCACCACTGAGGTTAGCACCTCTGAAATTGGCATCCTGCAAATCAGCATCTCTGAAGTTAACGCCACTCAGGTCGCTGTAGTTGAGGGAGGCCTGTTGTAAAGTCGCTCTGGCTAGACAAGCGCCCACTAAAATGGTGCTACTTAATAAGGCATTGCTCAGATTGCTTTTGGTTAAATCTGCTCCGGTGAGGTTAGCACCGATCAGTTTAGCCGCGACTAAGTTGGCAGATGACAAGTTCGCGCACAGCAAATCGATACCGTGCAGGGCTGCATAGCTTAAATTAGCCTCCTTTAAAACAATATGATCGAGATGCGCTAGGCTCAAATTCTGTTTCGATAGATTGGATCTACTAAAGTCGCGATCACCATTGGCATAACGGCGCAAGAGTTCTTCAACGGTCATATGTGTTCTGAGGTCGCCTTCCCTGTCTTACCTTCTATTGTGACAGGGATGGCGACGGATTTGAGTCTGTGACAGTCGCTCAGCGGTAACGAGCAGCTGACGATAGCTCTAAATTCAAGAGGGTGCATCTACTTCAATGGATCCAGAGCGGATCGAGCCAGCGTAAAATCACTTTCTCGAGCTGGTTAACATCACGATAGAGTTCTTGACGAAACCACTGGCCGACAGCATCTAGCGGCGTAAAAGTGTCTCCGGTCTGCCAACGTACATCTTGCCCTAGGGGAGTGAGGTGATTGCCTGCCAGGCGCTGGACCGCAATCATACCGGGAAAACGCTGTTCTAACAGTCCTGATAACCGCAAGGTTTGGTCCAATGTGTCATTGGAAAACTTAACGAGCAAATTTCTGGGGACTTGGTACTGCTGTTGAACTAAGCGGTTCGTTTGAGCGGGGTTGGGCGAAAATTCAATGGGAACGGCAGGAGTGATCCACTCAGCTAACGGAATCGCTTTGTCGATGGGGGAATTATTGAAAGAGATCAAGATATTCCCAGCCCGCTTGACGTCAAACAAGCTACCAATCAGTAAATGGAGTTTGCAGCCCATGCTGTGACCGATGCCATAAATGGGTAAAAACTGCGGCAGACGCGCCGTTCGCTGGAGGCGATCAACGGCCTCCTCAAATTGATCGAGAACGTCTTCGGCAATGCCAGCATGATCGACGGAGGTGATAAAGGGGGTGGCAATGATCGCATAGCCTTGATCGGCTATCCCTTCTAATAATCTGCGATAGGTGGCTTGGGGGGCTGTCGCCACAAAGGCACCACCGAGAAAGTGGATCAAGGCAACGGGTTGGGGCGGAATCAGGACTGAGTTACCTGCAATATCTTGCCAGTTCATTCTGGAGGTTGTTGAGGATGTAAATCTGAGGGCGGGCGATCGCTACTCCAAGCCCACCAAGCTTGGCCACACTGGCATTCGTAGAATTCCTGCCATTTACGCTGATACTGCTCAGTGATGACAGGGGCTCGACGGTTAATCCAAACTTGCTGTGCTTCCAGACAACTGGCCTGACAGCTGGGACAGTGAAAATAGCGGGCATGAGTGGCTGCAGTGGTCCAAGCAGGTGGGGTCGGATCAAATGCGTTCATAACCGTATTGTAAAAGTTTCAACTATAGATGTGTGGGAGAGAGTATGGGGTCCCAGAATGCTATCCTCAGCTGTCGCTGGCTCTATCTGAGGCAACGATCGAACAGTCTAAATATCTAAGCGCTGATACACCTGATCGAGGTTTTGGAGATGACGACTAGGGTCAAAACAGTGATCGAGCTCTTCTGCCGATAGTCGCTGCTGGACTTGAGCATCTTGGCTAAGCGCAGCTTTGAAATCTCCCCCCTCTTGATTCCACGCTTGATGAGCATGGGTTTGAACCACTGCATAGGCCTCTTCCCGGCTCATGCCTTTATCCACCAGCGCTAGTAAGACCCCCTGGCTAAAAATAACGCCACCGTAGAGGTTCATATTTCGCTGCATATTATCGGGATAAACCTGTAAATGCTTCACCAAGTCAGTAACTTCCACCAACATAAAATGCGTCAGAATGGCAGCATCAGGAATAATCACCCGTTCAGCTGAACTGTGAGAAATATCTCGCTCATGCCAGAGGGCGACATTCTCTAGACCGGTCATGGCATACCCGCGGATCACACGCGCCAATCCGGTTAAGCGCTCCGACCGAATGGGATTGCGCTTGTGGGGCATGGCCGAAGATCCCTTTTGCCCTTTGGAAAAGAACTCTTCGACTTCTAAAACATCAGTGCGTTGGAGATTGCGAATCTCGACGGCGAAGCGTTCAATGGAGGCGGCCACTAAGGCTAAGGCATTGAGATAGTAAGCATGGCGATCGCGAGAAATCACTTGGGTGGAGGCTGCCTCTGGCTGTAACCCTAATTTTTGACAGGTCAGACATTCGATCTGAGGGTCGATATTGGCATAGGTGCCAACGGCGCCCGAAATTTGGCCCACAGCCACTTCTTTTTGCGTTGCAACCAAGCGATCGCGATGCCGCATCATTTCTGCCAGCCAGCCAGCCAGCTTAAACCCCAAAGTAATCGGTTCCGCATGAATACCATGACTGCGGCCCACCATCACCGTTTGACGATGCTGCTGCGCTTGGTAACGAATAGCTTGAATCAGGTTTTCGAGCTGAGTCAGCAAAATATCGAGGCTAGCCACTAACTGGAGGGCAATGGCCGTATCCAGAACATCAGAACTGGTCATTCCTAAATGGATATACCGTCCTGCTTCCCCCACATACTCATTGACGTTGGTGAGAAAGGCAATGACATCATGCTTGACCTCGGCTTCGATTTCGAGAATGCGCTTAACGTCAAAATTCGCTTTGGCTTTGATGGTCTCGACGGCATCGATCGGAATCTTTCCCAGCTCGGCTTGAGCTTCACAAACGGCAATTTCTACCTGTAACCAAGTTCTGAACTTATTTTCGTCTGTCCACAGATCGCCCATCTCGGGCAAGGTATACCGCTCGATCAATGTATTGCCTAGATTTCAACTGAACTATTGTACGCTGACCGGATCGTCTTTCTAACGACTTTGTACCGATGTACACCAAAGCCGCTTGTTCGCAGTACTGGGCGAATCATTGAGGTCACTGGAGAGACTCTTAGACTGAACCAGTCTGTCATTGCCAACCTATTCTTAGCATTCCTTAATAATCTCATTTAATGCTAAAGTATTTCTTAACAATTAGATAAATTTGGCGTTATGACCCTTTCTCAAACTGCGGTCTCACGCCCCCAGATCTTTATCTGTACACTACTGAGTTCAGAATCTTTAGTTGACCTACTGACCCAGATTTTGGAGGGCGATCGCTATAGTTTGGTGCATGCAACCTATGACAATTTTTTGGAGCAAGTTGAACAGGGCAAACATCAGATTGATTGCCTGATTCTGGAAGAAAACTCAGCACTCCCTAAGGTTGTGGGCCACCTTCACCGTGAAGCAATATTGTTACCGGCAGTGCTCGTACACAGTCGAGCGGCAACAGAGCACGCCTCTACTGTTGCAGAAAATGATAATCCGCAAGATGAGAGTTGCTACCACATTGCTGAAGTGAGAATTCAAGCGGATGAGCAAGACTGTCTTCTGCCCGGTATTGATCAAGCGATCGCACAGTTTTTGCAATTATCCAAAGCCTGCCGTTTACCGGCCACAGCCCCTCAACAGCTCACAGACGGAGCGATTAAGGATAATCTAGTCAGCCAACAACAACGTCTCTCCCAAAAACTAAAAGAACGTTTAGGGTATCTGGGCGTTTATTACAAACGCAATCCTCAACAATTCTTTCACAAACTTTCCGCAGAAGAACAGTTCGCGTATTTAGCGACATTGAAACAAGATTATCGAGATATTATTCTCAACTATTTCCGTCAAGATAATAACGTTAATCAGGAAATTGATGACTTTGTGACGCAGATGTTCTTCGCAGACATCTCAATTCTAAAAATACTAGAAATTCATATGGAGTTAATGGATGCTTTTGCTAAAAAATTAAAACTAGAAGGCCGAAATGAAGATATTTTACTGGACTATCGCTTGACCTTAATTGACATCATGGCCCATTTATGTGAGATGTATCGTCGTTCTATCCCCAAAGCTCGTTAACTTATCCCTCCCATACCGATCAATCCTAAAGCCCCTGCCATGAGTTCCATCAGAAAAACCTATGTTCTTAAACTCTATGTTGCGGGGAATACCCCCAACTCTGTAAGAGCCTTAAGAACGCTAAATCATATTCTAGAAACTGAATTTCAAGGCGTTTATGCCTTAAAAGTAATTGATGTATTAAAAAATCCTCAACTCGCAGAGGAAGACAAAATATTGGCAACGCCAACCTTAGCAAAAGTATTACCTCCCCCCGTTCGGAAGATTATTGGCGATTTATCTGACCGTGAGCGTGTCTTAATTGGCTTAGATTTACTCTATGAAGAGCTGTCAGAAGGGACATTGGAATACTAATTATATGCTCATCTTCAGCTATCCTGAATCATTCCGCCATCATTTCATTTCGCAAGTCCTTATTAATCTAAACTTAAATGCAGTATGAAGAGAAGCAGCCTACCAAAGCCCGACAATAACCATAAAATTGAAGTTCAAAAGATACTGACTCGCATTGAAGGGTTTGATGATATCAGTCATGGTGGTTTTCCTGTGGGTAGAACCACATTAGTGAGTGGCACCGCTGGTACAGGTAAAACGCTATTTGCCATTCAATTTCTATATCATGGCATTACTCATTTCGATGATCCTGCTGTTTTTGTCACTTTTGAAGAATCACCAACGGACATTATCAAAAACGCCTTGAGCTTTGGCTGGGATCTACAACACCTGATCGATGAGGGCAAGCTGTTCATCCTAGATGCCTCCCCTGATCCAGAAGGTCAGGATATTGCTGGGGAATTCGATCTATCTGCTTTAATTGAGCGGATTCAATATGCGATCAGCAAGTATCAGGCCAAACGAGTTGGCATTGATTCTGTGACCGCGATTTTCCAGCAGTATGATGCTGCAACTGTGGTTCGGCGTGAGATTTTTCGATTAACGGCTCGTCTGAAGCAAATTGGGGTTACCACAGTAATGACGACAGAGCGGGTGGATGAGTATGGTCCCGTTGCCCGGTATGGAGTCGAGGAATTTGTGTCAGATAATGTGGTGATCTTACGTAATGTGTTGGAAGGGGAGCGACGACGACGCACCTTAGAAGTTCTTAAGCTGCGAGGTACCAGCCACATGAAGGGTGAATATCCCTTCACCATTACCGATGACGGTATCAATATTTTTCCACTTGGGGCGATGCGTCTTACCCAGCGGTCTTCCAATGCTCGCGTTTCTTCTGGTGTAGAAACGTTAGATGAAATGTGTGGCGGTGGCTTTTTTAGAGATTCAATTATTTTGGTCACGGGAGCGACAGGAACAGGTAAGACCATGCTTGTAAGTAAGTTTATAGAGAATGCTTGCAAAAATGGTGACCGGGCGATTTTGTTTGCCTATGAAGAGTCCCGAGCCCAACTGTCTCGGAATGCTTACTCCTGGGGGATTGACTTCGAGGAAATGGAGCAAGAGGGACTGTTAAAAATCCTCTGTGCCTATCCAGAATCTGCTGGTTTAGAAGATCATCTGCAACAGATTAAGTCTGAAATTGCTGAATTTAAACCCTCACGGATTTCGATTGATTCTCTGTCGGCACTGGCGCGAGGCGTTAGCAATAATGCTTTTCGTCAGTTTGTGATTGGCGTGACGGGGTTTGCCAAGCAGGAAGAGATCACAGGGTTCTTTACGAATACGACAGACCACTTTTTAGGCTCTCATTCGATTACAGAATCCCATATTTCAACCATTACCGACACCATTTTAATGTTGCAGTATGTAGAGATTCGAGGAGAGATGTCCCGCGCCATCAACGTTTTTAAGATGCGTGGCTCTTGGCATGATAAAGGCATTCGCGAGTATTCAATTAGTCACCAAGGACCCCAGATTAAAGATGCTTTCCACAACTTTGAAGGCATTATTAGTGGTACACCCACCCGCGTTGTCTTAGACGAAAAACGCGATCTGTCTCGAATCATGCAAGATGTTCAGAGTTTAGGTGGAGATGATCTGGCGTAGCCGGTCTTTCAGATCACTCGCTGAAGACATGCGGCAATCCTAAATCGGTCATCCCCTGCTGTAGCTGTTCGGCGGCGGCAACGTTATCCTGCTGACGGTAAAGGACAATGGCCTGGGTAAAGGCTTGCTGGCTGGCTTGAAGTTGGCCTTGTTTATAAAAGGCCACTCCGAGATTTTGATAGGCCTCGGCATAGTCCGGTTGTTTTTGGATGGCTTGCTGATAGGCTGAGATCGCACCCTCTAAATCCCCCATCGCCCGTCGCGTCAACCCCAAGTTGTAATACCCTAGCGCTAGCTCCGGCTGGATGGCAATCACCCGTTGATACTGCTGACAGGCTGCGGGGAATTGACCCACTTGTTTGAGCA
The DNA here is from genome assembly GCF_028285565.1 of Acaryochloris sp. IP29b_bin.148. Classification (GTDB taxonomy): domain Bacteria; phylum Cyanobacteriota; class Cyanobacteriia; order Thermosynechococcales; family Thermosynechococcaceae; genus Acaryochloris. The sequence continues at coordinate 14,601 of NZ_JANQOY010000124.1, read as the reverse complement.
GATTAGCCCAATTATTGTAGGCCCCCAATTTGAGGAGGTCAGGTAAATCTTGCTGCACGGCTTGTTGGTACTGCCGCAGTGCCAGGGCAACTTGCCCTTGCTGGGTGTAGGTATAGCCCAAGTGGTAGTGCAGTTCATAGCGAATGGCAGGTTCGGGGGGGTGCAAACCTAACCCTGTTTGCAATAGCGCTAGACCTTGCTCAACTTGGCCCATTTCGACATAGAGTGCGCCTAGTTTACTGCACAGGTAGGCATCGTCTGGATCGGCGGCTAGGGCGGCTGACATAATTTGGCACGCCCGCTGGTGCTTATGACGGGTTGCGATCGCATCCTCTTGATAACCAAAATGCTCAATGGCGACGGCTGGTAGATGTCCCACCTGCCAATGGGGGTCTTGAGCTTGCAGCGCCAGTACGCTATCGTCAATCAGTTCATGATAGGGGCGCTGAAATTTGATTTGAGGATGGTGGCGAAATAAACGAGACAGCAGTGAATAAGGGGACTGTTGTGCGCCAATTTCATGGCGCAACAGCGTCACTGCTAAAAGATGTTCTTGCGCCAGCAGCGCTTGGAGCTGGGGAATAACGTCCTGGACCAACACTTCATCGGCATCTAGGACGAGCACCCAATCTGACTGTACGTATTGCAACCCAAAGTTCCGGGCCGCAGCAAAATCATGGCCCCAGTCATAGTGATAAACTCGGGCCTGGCAAGATTTGGCAATAGCAACGGTGTGATCGGTGGAGCCAGTATCAACGATGATGCGTTCATCTACCCAACCATCAACACTGTTAAGGCAGCGAGTCAGATTCGCTGCCTCATTTTTGACAATCATGCACAGGCTAAGTGTCATGACTCCGCTGCATCAGTGACCGCAACTAGAAAATACTGGTGATTTCCAATGCTTCTGAGCCACCTTCTTCAATGGCTTTCATCACTTGAATCATTTGTGTCCACAGTAGGCATACGCTAAATGTGACCACAAAGAAGGCGGTGGTAAATCCTTGAGCCCAGGACACGGCAAAAATCGTTAAGGCAGAGCCCAAAAAGACCCAGCTACAGAGACAAACGCCAGCAGCTGGCAGCAGCAAGCGGAGTTCGGTGACATCACTCAAATCCTTGGTGGTTCGTTTTTTGGACCAGTCATCTGCCTTTTGCTTTAAGGACACTTCAAAAGCTCTCCCACAGGCCAGACCGAGCAGAGCCGCAATCAAGACGAGAAAGTAAGGGGGGGAAGGAATGTTATAGATTGCTGGCAGGGTATACTCCATCAGTTCCTCAATATTTTGTAATCTACCTAAATGAATTGTAAAACGTTACGGCAGTCCAGTGCATATCTTGGCTGGATGTTTACTCTACCCGTTTTCTAAGATTGGGCCTTAGAGTAAAAGAGGAGGTTTGAATGCATGTACACTATCGTCACTCCAGAAAAGATTCAGCTTGATCCAGGGAGTGTGGTTCGTCTACCTGGAAGTTGGCAAGATTATCAGGCATTGGTGCAACAGTTGGGCGATCGCCCAAATCCTCGCATCAAGTTTCGTAAGGGAGAAATTTTGCTGATGAATCCTTTGCCTGAACATGGTCGTCAAGTTCACATTTTGGCAAATGTGGTTACCGTTCTTCTCGATCACCTAGAGCAAGAGTACGATGCCTTCACCCCGATTACGATGGAGTTGCCAGAAATTAGCGGTATTGAACCGGATTACTGTTTCTATATTGACAACTGGGAAGCTGCTTCAGGCAAAAATCGGATTGATTGGGAAATTGATCCACCCCCCGATTTAGTGATCGAAGTTGATGTGACCAGTTACACGGCGGTTGAAGATTATTTACCCTATCGGGTACCCGAGGTGTGGCTGTTCAAAAAAAAGCGGCTGATGATGTATGGGTTAGTGGACGGTACCTACAGCGTGCAAGAGACGAGCCAGTTTTTCCCTGAGATGAATCTTCCCGCTATTGTTGAGGACTGTTTGCAGATGGCTCAGCAGCGCAATACCAGTGCCGCCATGCGGGCCTTGAGACAGCAGCTCGCAACCCTTTGATTCCGTTCCTTTTTGTCTTGAGATGGGCTTGCCAGGAAAATGTTCAACCTTTGGGCGGCTCAATTGCAACAGGATATCCAAAGCATGATCAGGCAAGGGTTAAGCGGTTTTGACAAAACGGATCAGGTCACGCACTTGATTCAGAAATTGACCGTCTTCACTCAGCTGTGCGATCGCATTCTCTGCCTCCTTTGCCAACTGATCATGTTCCACCTGATTTTTCACTGTCAGGGCTTCCAGGGCAGCCATCGCTCGATTTAGATCTTGGCGAACAGCGTCCCACTGTCGCTGTTGTTCACTAATCCAAGCAGTTGGATCGTCCAGATTGAAGCGCTGGGTCAGACTTTCCGTTAGCTTTTCTTGCATAGCGACTCGGCCTCGCAACTCCAGCACATCTTCGCGAGGATACTTGCACTGGCGCTGAATCATCGATAGGCGCTTGGCCAGAAACGAGTAGGCGCGGATGCTAGGGCGCAATACGGTCAACAGAAGGGCTGCGAGGGAACCCAAATAGCCGATGGCGCTAATATGCCACCAAGCAAGGGCAAACAGGCCTGCTGCAGATAGGCCATGTAAAGTCAACGCCACCCATAAGCTCCTGCGGCCCACCATGACGGCATATTGCCGTTGTTCAGGATCAATATGAATCCCTTTCTCTAGGGAAAGGTTAATTTCAGCGACCACTTCTCGGGCTTGAAAATGGACATTCCAGGGGACAGTGGTAATGGTGACTAACCACCCAAAAATGGCGAGACCCATGATCCAATCCACAAACTGAATCGTGGCAATATCCACCCAGCTAATGGCCCCATACCCAGCCAGAATTATCAATGTCAGAAAGGCGAGTAAACCGAAGGCAATATATCTCATTGTCTTATGCTCCTTAAATCTTGAGGTGATCGGGCAGTCCAGGGTCAATATTGGACTGCCTTAGATTTCAGCTGGTAAAGCCCAGCTCTTGTTGCCATTGCTGTAGCGGCTTCTCCCATTGCTCTTCCCACTTCTGGGACAGCAGCGGTTGCGTTCGAAGTCCCAGCTGATACCCTTGGGAAATAGTTGGCAGTAAGGTAGCAAGCGTATCAGGCGTCTTTAACAGGGCCTTGAGTAGGCCAAAGGTGAGCAGGACCAAGGCCATCGGGCGCCGCGTTTGAGCCAGTTCAAAGGCTTTGAGGCCCAGTTCTCCCGCCACATCGGTGCCAAATCCAGTGATCAGATGCCAAATATCGTGGGTTTGGCGGAGGCGGAGGAGGATATAGCTAGCGTCGTCTTGAACTGCGATCGCACGGTAAAACTCTGGGTCAAATCCCGCTTCTGTCAGTGAGGCAGCATAGCAATAGCCCAGGGAGTCCTGAGGATATTGCAGCAATGTTTCAAGATTGGGAGAAGGGGCAATATAGCGGTCTTTTACCAGTTGAGCAGTTTCAGCTTCGGTGTTAATAAAGTCCACTGCAAGTTGCATGGCTTGGGTTCCGTAGAGCCCGTCTTCAATGTCATAAACCGATTCAGTATTGCTGGGATTGCACAGGAGGGAAATAACACCCTTACTAATACTGAAGGCATTGCGGGAAGTCGTGAGGGGGTGAGACAGAAGCATATTGAAAGTCCTTAAATAATGAACTGAAGGGGATAAGGGGCTAAACCACTTTGTTGAAGGGGTCATGCTCGGCTAATAGCTTTTCTAACTTGGCTTCATCTAAACGACTGAGCACTCGCTTCGACTCTTCCACGTCGCGGATAGTCTTAGACAAGCTGATGGTGGAGCCGATGGAAAATAAGGTGCCCATGCCCAAGTACCCCTTCATCCAAGGGTTGACAGGCATATAGACAATACCGATGGCGGTGGCAGCAATAGAAACAGTAAAGGAAATCCAGGTTTGGGCAATCCAAGCACTGGTATGAACCGTGGGGGTGGTGATTTGTTTGTCGCTCATAATGGCCTCCGTTGGGCTTGATTTGATTAATTGCATTCTGGCTTCTGTGTTGGTGAGGCCACAATGACTGCACCGTAGAGCTTTGAAGCAATATCAGGGCCAAGAACTATACTGAAACAGGGTGAAGTGAGGTGAAGTTTTTGAATACTGAAGATCTGGATCAGTGGTGGTCCCCGGAACGACAGCAGCAAACGGTGGAGCAATTGATTCAGCGAGTCGGTCTAACGCGAGTTCGGGCGGAGAGCTTTGTCCGCCTCTGGATTTATGCCCTAGTGCAGGAACATCTGGCAGACCATCCTCGGTTGCGGCCTCCTCTGAAAGACCTAGTCCTACCCACCCAAAAAGTGATCTGTACCCATCGGCAAGCCGCAGAGCTGTTTTACTTCGACAAGGACCAAGGCAGCGATCGCGCCGCTGGAATGATGTTGGATAAGCTTGCGGCCCTTGGTCTGATTCAAAAGCAGTTTGACGGCAATACCACCTGGATCGAAATTCAGCCGATGCCAGAAGGGTGGGATGCCTCAGAAGAAACCGTCGAGCTAAAAACTGATGACTTTGATCCTCGTTGTGATGCGATTCCAGTGGCTAACTTGCTGGCCCGCAACTACAACTGGATGAACCATAATTCGGAAACGGCCCCGCACCGAATTATGTTGAGACTCCGACAATGGGCCAAACAGTATGGAACCGGGATGAGGGTGTTGCGGCAGGTGAATACCCTGAATCCTGTGGGCTTTTATTTGCTATACCCGACGAATAGTGACTCTGATGTCAATTTCTTCTCGGCACCCAGTAAGGGGCTGCATCTAAGCACGTTGACTGAAGTGGATCCGTTTCAAATGGCAACGCCGGGTGATCCAAACTGTGTGTCGGTTTATGTGCGGAGCTGGATGATTGCCCCGCTCTACTGGGACCACTATCAAATCCCGTTTCTAATCGATACCCAGGAAACCTTGCGGCGTATGCAACAGGATTTTCCCAATCTCTGTGACCTACATACCCTAGTGATTCACCCCCTATACGAAAAGATGGGGGTAATGTTGGGTTTTCAAAAAACAAGCTTAGATTCGACGAGTTCGATGTATTGGATGTATCGTCCTTTGGATCGATTTTTGGCCTTAGATTTGCAAAGTCTATAGCTAAGAAGAATTGGAGTTGAGATTAGAGGTGCCCTACAAAACGGTCCATCAAATCGCCATCCATCATTACTTTTTCACAAAAGAGCCCCAACTGTTAGTGCTTGTTTTGGGCACTGTTCATTTCAGGGTTACAGATCTAGCCAACAGTTGAGTGAAATCAAGACATTTTGAGATCTCGTGTATGGCGATCAGGGATACTCAATCAAGGCCAACTTATTGTCCTGTAGATTGTCCAAATTAATTCATCCTTCTGTGTCGCCGCTACTCTTTCTCCTACTGAGCATCAGGAGTTAGCCCTTCAGGTTTTGACTAAGACTGAACCCGTCACTAGCCTCGCCAAAAAACATCAAGTCAGTCGCAAGTTTCTCTACCAACAAAGCAATAAGGCAAATGAAGCTTTGGAAGAAGCTTTCTCACCATCTACTAATGATGACGATGATGTTCTTTTCAATTTACCCATCACGAAAGCTTGGCTGTTCCAACTGATTCTTGCCTTAGTGCTGATTTGCCGTAGCTCTTTTCGCGGTGTCGTCGAGTTGCTTCGGGATCTATTCGACTTTCACACCAGTGTCGGCACGATCCACAACCGGCTTGCAGTTGCCTCACAATCAGCTAACAAGATCAATCAATCCCAAGACCTGTCATTTGTAGAGATTGGATTACATGATGAGATTTTCCAGGGCTCAAAACCAGTTCTAGTCGGCATTGATGCTGCTTCCACCTATTACTATTTGCTTGAAGCTGCAGAGCATCGAGATGCGGATACCTGGGGCAACCTTGTCCCCCGTTAAGCTTCATTGCTAATTGCCAGCCACCATATTGATAAATCAGATGTAAACGCAGGCATAAACAAAGCAGCGCCCATTAAATCATTTGCGCCTAGTTCTAGGGAATTTGACACCTGAATATCTAAAAGATTGTTTCTAAGTAAAACTGCTGAGCAAAAAAGCTATATCTACGTTTTATCAGTCAATTAAAGTTTGATACTCCTCGTTTCTTGGAGATATGGAAACATAAAAAATAAAACAAAGAGAATCTAATTATACAGATCATTAGATAAAAGAATATATTTGATTCCCCATTAGTCTCAAAGACTGCTGAAAAAACAAAGTTACTCTTCAGCGGAGCCAAGAAAGAATTACGAAGAAAAAGATTTGGAATATGCATTCCAACAGCTAATTCAATCCTATTATCTTTAATTACAATTAAAGTAAAAAATAGAGAAAAAATAAAATTGGCAATCCAATACTCAGGGTACTCTAAGTCAATGAAAAATGTTGAAATTATAGCACTTAAAATGATTATAGCAAGAACACGATTTCGAATAAAACTGTATATTCCTTGAAGTAGGTAACTATACAGAAAAATAATTATAGAAAACGAGCCAAATACAGATAATACTAGATAAATAAAAGCTAATGGAATCCATTCAGAAAAATTAAATATTAGTTGATAACGGGAAGGATGAATGATATATAACAAAATCCAAGTTGCAAAGTATGTAATGAGCCATAGCACTGAACCTCTAACTATTCGAAGCCAGTCAATAGTTCCTCTTGAACTAAATAAAGTCTTGAATTTTTTCTTATGAATTTTTTCTGTCGCTATGTAAATACCAGTAACTAAACTAAGCGAATATAAATTAAAAACAAATAGAAGAAGGATAGGATCTTTAGTTGATAGTAAAAATAACTCTTTAATTGGTATATTAAAAAAGCAATAAATGATATATCCATAGGCTAGAATACTCAATAGAACTATCCCAAAAATTGTTATTATGCCAAGCAAGTAACGCAACCATCCATTCTTACCTTGCTGAGTAATGTTCAAAAAACTATTTTGGCTTGACATATTTGATTCACTTCATTAAGTATTCCATAAGAAATAAGTATCTCAGGATTCTAGTTTAATGCTAGATTTACCGGGGTTCTACTTTCACAAATTAAAACCCACCTCAAGAGAAATTTTCAGGACTGAGTAGCCAACTCTAGGTGATTCACCACTCTCCGGTAGTCTAGATGGCTCACTCTGTCACACCCAACTAGAAATACTAAGAATCGATAGCGCCATCGGCCATTGGCTATCGCTATGATGGTACGGTCAGCGCCTGCTATCTCAGAATTTAGTCCTCTTACACGCCAATCTATGAGTACTTCAGTCAACCTGTCCCAATCTATGGGATATTTAGATGATTTTGACCAAGTCCGCCGCGTGCGAGCACAGGTTGCCGAACACTTAGATCAGATAGCTCAAATCCTTACCCAATCTGAATCAGCAGGCACCCAAGCGTCAGGACAGTTGGGCTTGGATCGTCAGATCAACCGGGTTCAAACCGTTAGTGATCACTTAAAGCAAGGCATCTTTCGTTTGGTGGTGCTGGGCGATTTAAAGCGCGGTAAAAGCACCTTGATTAACGCCATTCTGGGAGAACGCCTTCTACCCAGCGACGTCAATCCTTGCACCGCCATTTTAAGCGTTCTTAAATATGGCCCTCAGAAACGAGTCACCATCCACTTTCGCGATGACACCCCGCCGCAGCAGATTGATGTCGCTACCTTCAAATGGAAATACACCATTGATCCTTCAGAAGCCAAAGCCTTACAGGAAAAAGATGAGCAAGCCTTTCCTAATGTCAGTCATGCCGTTATTGAATATCCGCTTCCCCTGTTATCTAAAGGGATTGAACTCGTCGATACCCCTGGGTTGAATGATACGGAAGCCCGCAATGAGCTAGTTCTCAACTATCTCAATGACTGTCATGCGGTGTTATTTGTGCTCAATACGACGCAACCCTGCACTCTAGATGAGCGACGCTACTTACGCAACTTTCTGCAGAATCGCGGGCTAACGATTTTCTTTCTCCTCAATGCCTGGGATAAGGTGCAAACCAGCCTGCTCGATCCAGAGGATCAAGAGGCTGTAGCGGAGGCCGAGACCAAACTCCGGCAGCTCTTTCAGACCCACCTCTCGCCCTATTGTTTAGTCAATGGCGAAGATCGCTATCGGGACCGGGTCTTTGAAACTGCAGCGTTGCCTGCGTTGAGATCTCAGCTCCATGACCCCAAAGCCCCCCTAGACGATACAGGCATTCCCGCGTTTCTTGATGCCCTGACGCAGTTTCTTACTCGCGATCGCACCCATGCTGAGCTTCAGTATGCGGTACAGCAGGCCCGCTCCGTTGCTGCCCATGTCCATGAAGCCGTCGAACGACGAATTCCCCTACTGGATGAAGATATAGACCATCTCAAGGATAAAGTCGCCTCTGTCCAGACTGAATTTGACCAGCTGGCAGCGGTCTCCACCGAGTTTCAGGCCGAAATTCGTAAAATCCGCGATCGCGAAGCGCAGGCGATTACCGATTCATTTCACACCTATCTACTGCAGCTAGAAAAAACCTTTGAAACGGATTTTGTGGCCTCCCAGCCCGATCTCGAATTTCTCGACTTCCTCAACAAACAGAACCGTGCCCAATTCCATGCGTCTTTTAAGCGAGCCTTTGAACGCTATCTCACGGATAAATTAGCAGACTGGGAAATGCAGGCGACTCAGCAATTAGAAACAGCCTTTGCCCAGGTGCAAGCCGTGGCCGATCAATATCAGGCCACCTATACCCAAGTCGTGGATGTGATTAATGCCAAACTACTGGGGCGATCCTATGTGGCCTCCGGTCATCCTTATAATGCCACCGAAACGTGGACCGACACCGTCTTTGAAGTCTTGGATGCTATCCCCAATTCCCTCAACAGCGTAGTGGGCCGTTTAAGTCCCTTTTGGCGACGAGTTCTGCAAGCCGTGTTCACCTCCCTCTGCGTCACCCTGGTGATTCAAATGGTGGGTCTATTGTTTTCAACGATGGCCTTAAACGTGTTTCTAGTGATTGTCGCTGGGGCAGGCTTGGTCGCTGGCCAGGCTGAATATGTCCGTCAAACCTTTCTGACGACGACTCGTCAGGAATTTGCCAAATGTCTGCCCCAGATCGCCGAGGAGCAGCGACCAACGGTCTATGAAGCAGTACTAACCTGCTTTAACACCTATGAGACCGAAATCATTCAACGTCTCAATGATGATATTCAGGCGCGTCAAACGGAACTCAACCATTTGGTTATGCAGAAGGGAACTCAAAATATCCAGCTAGAACAAGAGACGGAACGTCTTCGCCATCTGGATCAACAGATGGCTGAGCAAGTCAATCAGTTAACGGCCTTACTCAACTGAGTTCCCTGACGCTACTATTTACGCTTCCCTTTGGCTCGATGTCGGGCCAAGCTAGTCACCCGATCAGGATGGCTGGAGTTAAATTGCAGTAGCATTTGCTGCTTAGGTAAACGCATCAGTTTGCCTTCACGCTCAAATTCGTTTAGCAAACGAGTGGCCGTTACCCGCGTAATACCTGTAATTTCAGCCAGAAGCTGATGGGTTAATCCCAAATCTAAAATTCGTCCCTGTTCCACTTTGCGGCCGAAGCGATCGCCCAACCAGTCTAGAAAACGCAGTAAGCGTTGGGGTGCCCGCTTATAGCTGATGATGCTAAAGAGTTCTTCCATATAGCGAAGGTGCGATCGCATCACCACGCCTAAATCTTGCCCGGATAGCGACAAGGGCTTGATCTCCACAGAACTTAAGCATTCCATTTGAAACGGCGTCACTTCAGAGAGTAGACGGCCAATACAGTCGCCTACCCCCCACAAGCCCAAGGTGACTAAGTCCCCCTCTTCATTCCAGGTCAAGGTGCGTACTAGCCCTTGATTGATATACCAAAGATGATCAGGATGTTCAGGCACAAGTTGCCCAGATCTAAAACATAGAGGTCCATCCAGCTTCGAAAGAGAGAGTTTGGGAACCACTACGGAGGGTGATACTGCCATAAAATGCGTACCTATGGAAAAAACAGAGGATAAGAAATCAAAACCAAAGATCGGCTTTAGCCTCAAGTATTACCAAACAGAGCAAACATAACGCTACAAACGTTTTATCCAGCCTCTGCTAACCTAATGGCTAATGCGATCGCATAAATTGGCTTTATCAATACTTTTAGAATAGAAGAACTCCGTGAAAACTCCGTGAAGTTATTCACCGCTCCCTCTCAGCCGTGATTTGACGGACTAATCAGCCGGTTCTGGAACCCATACTGAGACGGATCCTGCCTTACACGTAAATTCAGCCCAACCCTCTGCATTTGTAGTGATGGGCTCTGCAATATGTTCCGTTATATCCCTATAGGTTTTGTGAGGCTGTCCGATTTCCATCCATTTGCGGCTCTTGCCACCATTGCTGAGAACAACGGCTATTCCACCGGGATGGTCTTCCGTCCCTAAGCGAGTCCAGCCCACACAATTGGCATGATCAAAATAGTCGTACTGATTACCATAGGCATAGGTTCGTCGGGCCGCTAGAAACCGATCGATCAGCCACTGATGACTGTCTAACCAAATTTCATAGTCCTGGCCATCTTTACCTTTATCGGTATAGTGAGCCCCATAGTAATCCGCATAAAACAGACAGGGATAGCCATCCCGTCGCAATAGGATCAAGGCATAAGCCAGCGGTTTAAACCACGCTTCAACCACAGATTCTAATGCCTGAAGGGGCTGAGAATCATGGTTATCGACTAAGGTAACTGCTAAAGCAGGCTGTTGCTGAACTAGCGTGTCATCAAAGATTTGTCGCAAGTCATAATCACATCCCTGGTTGCTCGCCATCGTGAAGTTATAGTGCAACGGGGCATCAAACAGCATCACATCCCCATCTGTCAGTTTGACGAAATGATGGAGCGCTTCGATATGATCCGACCAATATTCACCGACCGCGAATAACCGTTTGCCACTCTGTTGACGGCAATGGTTCAGCCATTCGGGGAAAAACCCTGCTTTGACATGTTTGACGGCATCAAAGCGAAAGCCATCGACTTGGGTGGTCTCGACATACCATGCTCCCCAGCATTTGAGTTCCTCCTGAACCTCAGGCGATTCCATATCTAAATCACAGCCCATCAGATAGTCAAACGCACCTTTCTCAAGATCCACATCGCTATCAAAGCGTTTGTCCTTGAATAAATAGACGGCTTTTTGTCCTTCGTTGTAGGCGTTATAGTCAACCGCATCAAAATGCCACCAATGCCATTCCAGATCCGAATACTGGCCTTGGCGACCGGGGAAAGTGAAGTGCGTCCACACCTTGACGGTTTGAGCATCGCCAATAGGCTGATGCCGATTTTCAGGGTTCATCGGTCGAGCTTGTACTTCTTCTTCTGCGTCAGCCCCCATTTTGTGGTTCAGGACGACGTCAGCATAAACTTGAAGGCCAGCCGTTTGCGCTGCTTTAATCGCAGCAATATATTCGTCTTTAGTTCCATATTTAGTCCTGACTGAGCCTTTTTGATCGAACTCACCTAGGTCGTATATATCGTAGACGCCATAGCCGACATCATATCCACCGCCAGTTCCCTTATAGGCAGGCGGCAGCCACACCGATGTAATCCCGACCTGAGCGAGGTCAGTGGCTTTGGTCTTCAATTCATTCCACAAGTTGCCATCAGCCGCGTTATACCAATGGAAGAACTGCATCATTACGCCGTTGGGTGCAGACATATGAGACCTCTATAAAGATGCCGATTTCAATTTTATTCGCTAAAGGCAAACGGATGGATTCTTTTTGGACAAGGATAAATAGCCTGATCCTTCAAATGGCTGCATCCAAGCCTTTACGTCATATAACGCACCTTGCACATCAGATCCACGCTAAATTGAGCCAGTGCTCACCAACACCTATCTAGCATGACCAACGCATAACGTTTATAGGCAACGTTCTATTGACGATAAGCGATGTACTTTAACCCCGTTTGCAAAGGATTACCGTTCTCAAGAATCGTGACTTCCACGGTATTATCATTAATCCATCTCACAGCGCGTCGGGCTGTCGGCAAGGTGAGAGATTTCGATAGCAAAATGCCATCAGCGTACTCCCAAGTGCCAGTATATTCCTGGGATAAACCATTGGCATAGGTGATGCGGCCCCGCCAAGTCCCATCTTTTTTATAGTGAGTAATACTCATAACAGTCAGTGCTTCAACTTTCCAGGTCCCCACAATAGAAGATGAGGCTTGCCCAGATGGATCGGGGGTTGCTATAGATGGAGCCGTCGATTCTGAATCATCTATATCTTCCTTCGGACTGACCCCGCCCATTGGCACTGGAGTGTTGGGTTGTCCAGGCCGAAATAATAATAAACCGCCGATACCGACTAGTGCGATCGCACTCACAATCCCCTTCCATCCCCTGAGGAAATTCGGTACGCTAACTGATGCCTGACTGTGAGGCTGTTGAATAGTGGGCGTTTGAGAACTAGAGGCGGTCTGCGTAGGAGAAACAGTAGCCGGATCCCTCTGCAAGTCCGCTAACATCTCCCGAGCGGAGGAGAATCGTTCGCGCGGATGATAACGTGTGGCTCGGTCGAGGACATCTGCGAGAACGCCATCAATACCGGGGGCATGTTGACGCCAGAGCAGCTCTCCCGTGCAAGGATCGCTACCCAAGTGTGTGGGCAATCTCCCCGTCAATAAAACCATCATCGACAACCCCAGGCTATATAAATCACTAGAAAAGACAGGTCGTCCTGCTGCTTGCTCAGCAGACATATAGCCCGGTGTGCCAATCACAATCGAGGTCGTGGTTTGTCCCTGAGTATTGATCTGGGTGCCCATCACTTCTTTGACCGCCCCAAAGTCAATCAAGACAGGCTTGCCGTCTCGCTGTCGCCAGATCATGTTATCGGGCTTCAGATCCCGATGAATGATGCCTTGACGGTGGATGTCCTCCAGAACTGGCAGGGTCTGCTGCAAAACGTCCATAATGACATGGGCATCCACGGGCTGCTGCCATTGGGCTAACGTGTGGCCATTCACCCATTCTTGTGCCAGGTAAAAGTACCCTCCGTCTTGGAAATAACTATAGAGTTCAGGAATTTGGGGATTTTCATCACCCAGTTTTTCCAAGCAAGCGGCTTCTTGACGGAATCGGTCTTGAACGATTTGATAAACTTGAGGATCTTGGGTGACCGGCTTGAGTTGTTTAAGCACGCAGCGTCGGCGAGAAGGACGATGGGTATCTTCCACCAAATAAGTAATGCCAAACCCTCCCTCTGCCAAGGGCTTGATGATTTGGTATTGATCTTTAATCAGCGTCACATCCATAACTTCCCCTTGGACAGCGACAGAAAGCTGTTGTTCGTAGGTATAGAGTCATACCCTACTCCCAGATATTAGCAAAGCTCAAAAATCCAGATCATGGCTCAAGAAGCATCAAAAAACCACCAAAAGTTGACGCTTTTGGTGGTTAGTAAGGTTAGGTTATTGATTGAAACTAGCGAATAGTGCCTTCGAACTGAGTCGTCGGAAGGGGCTTCATCAGGTATAAGCGCAAGAAGTTGAAGCCATTGGCAAGGAAGATAGGTAGCTTCCGAATTGTCTTGATAAATTCGGGCTGCTCAGCTGCATCAATAGCCCGTAGCTTCACGCAATTATCTACGCACTCTTCCAGGTGGCCGTAGAAACTAGGATGCTCGACGTTCAATACCAATGGAAAGACACGACCCGCACTATCATTGGTTTTCTTAATCACATGCTTGTCATACTCACGGGCATCTAGGCCAATGGTGGCGTAGAAACCAGAGCGCTGCAGGTCATTGAGATACATGGTGACGAAGACAGATAGCAAGAAGAATCTTGCCCAAAGTCTGGCTTTCCAATCGTTGAGCAGTTGAGGCTGAGACCGCATCAAGGCATCAAAGAAGTCACCATGACGGTTCTCGTCTTGGCACCAATTCTCGAAAAATTCAAAAATGGGATAGACACAATCGTCTGGATTCGCAGCCAAGTGACGATAGATGGTGATATAGCGCCAGTAACCAATCTTTTCAGAGAGGTAGGTCGCATAGAAGATAAATTTAGGCTTGAAGAAGGTATAGCTACGGCTCTTAGTCAAAAAGCCCAAGTCCAAAGACAGTTTGAAGTCCGTCATGGCCTTATTAAGGAAGCCAGCGTGACGGGCTTCATCCCGAGACATCAGGTTAAACCCTTCAGCCAAAAGAGGATTAATGGTCTTGAGACGACGGCCCAATTCTTTGTAGAGGAGGAAGCCGGAGAACTCCGCAGTACAAGACCGCTCTAGAAACTCAATAAACAAGCGTCGGGTTTCACCATCAATGTGATCCCAAGACTTGTCGAAGCGCTCATCACGGGTAAAGTGCTTTTGGTTATAGTCAGCCTTGAACTCGGCGATGATGGCTCGAATCTCATCTTCATTGACGCTGAGATCCATCTTGGCCATCTCGTCAAAATCAGTGGTATAGAAACGAGGGGTAAGAACCGTTTCTTTGGCGGGAACTTTAATCCCATCACGTAATTCCTGAACATCAGGCTTTTTGAGGGTGTCTACCATGGGTGCCTCAATTGACTAAGTTTAAACGAAGTTTCCCTGCATCCAGCGTAAGGGA
>NZ_JANQOY010000101.1 GCF_028285565.1 Acaryochloris sp. IP29b_bin.148 | reverse complement strand
GCCATTTCTTCGTCGATGGCGTCACGGAGGGCGTTAAATAACAGTACTTCAGCCATAATGCGTTAGCGATACACTATTGGATACGTTAGCAGAAGACGGTCCTCCAACCCTAGTGTCAATCTAGAGTCCTGATATCGCTTTGCTTTTCAGGAACTGATGCAGTGCTAAGAAGTCGGAGACAGAGATTTTACGCGCTGATTGACCTTTTTAATATAGCCATCAATATTGCATTTGCGTTTGAGACCGCTAGCGGCCATATAGCGAACGGTGCCAAAGATAGGACGTTCGCGCCAACCTCGATCATGGACGCCAAACACCCAGGCCACCCCGGTGTAAGAATTAGCATCCCGGCCATCAATAAAGTATTTGTTGTTGAGCTCCAAGGCCGTTTGGAAGGCCAGCTCTGGAGTAGCCGTCCATTCGATAATTTTTTTGCCCCAGTACATGCGCATGTAGTTATGCATATAACCCGTATGCTTCATTTCCCGCATGGCGGCATTCCAATAGGGATCTTCGGTACGGGATTCGTCCAGCTGTTCTAGGGAATAGCAGGGGGTTCTGGGGTCGTGACGATGGTTATCTAAGGTTGTTTTGGCCCAGTTGGGGAGACAACTATAGGCATCGTAGTCAGGGGTGTAATGGGCAAAGTTCATGGCTAGCTCTCGCCGCACAATCAGCTCTTCGATATAGGTATCGACATTATCGCGGGGAACATTACCCATAGATTGAATCTGCAAGGCCAAATATAACGGGGAGATTTGGCCAAAGTGCAGATATTGGCTCATATAAGAGACATCATCCGTCTGGGGCTGATTGCGATGATCGGCGTAGATGGCAAAGGATTTTTGCAGGAATTGCTCTAGGATTTCCTTGGCCCGAGTCGTACCGCCCTGGAATAGAGAACTGACAGGGGGCACGCTGCAGTCCAGGGGCAGCTTTGCTAAGACAGCCTCGATATTGCTGAGATCTAAGGTCTTTAGATCTAGATGGAGGGAGGTGTGCTGAACGGGGGTTGAGGCAAACGGAACCAGAAAGCGATCTAAGTGGCGATGGATGCGAGGACGGATGGTGCGGGCCGCATAATCGGCTTTGACGGAGGCAGTTTCTACAGGCACCACCACTTCCGATTCCACTTGCACCACTTGGCAGGGGGCATTTTGAGCGACATTGTCTCGCCACTGGCGTTGGAAACGAAGATAGCCGCGATCGCACACCAAAACCGAAGCCTCTTTCCCCAACTCCAAAGCAATCTGATCCGGGTTGCCATAGCGCATTACAAATTTGATGCCCCGTTGAATCAGCGCTTGTTCGGTATCCTGCAAACCTTCCAACATAAAGGTGTAATGGCGAAGGTTAGAGCCGGGATAGTCGGCCATCAGGCCAAAACAAACCACTACGGGCTGCTGGAGGGCATTGGCACGTTGAATGGTATATTCCAACGCATGGTTGTATTCTGCCCGCTGAGATTGCTGCATCCAATACAGGACATAGCGACCGGGTTGCACATCCTGTTGATTAAGGCGTCGGATGCGTTCATCCTCAATTACCGAATTTGCCATCCCTGATTTTGACAGAACTCCACAAAAGACTACATCTTTTGTCTTAACGCAGAGTCCGGTCGAAAAGCTATGGAGAGATGGCAGCTCAGATAGATGAATGCTATTGCCAGTGGGGTGATGGAGTTAGATCAGGCTAATCCCAATTTCTCTAATACAGGCTGGGTAGAAACGACATGCTTGTCCAAGCCAAGCTTTTGAGGGGCAATCCCTAAGGCCAAACCCACCAGTTGCGGTAGATGCAACACTGGCAACCCCAAGGTTGTCCCTATCATCTTTTCCACCTCGGGCTGACGAGAATCCAAATTAAGATGGCAGAGTGGGCAGGGGGTCACTAAACAATCTGCCCCAGCCGCAAGGGCTGCCTGAATTCTGCCCCCGGCCATGGCAAAGGACTGAGGTGTGGCATAGCTGGCAAGAGGCCAACCACAGCATTGGGTCCGGCCTGAGTAATAGGTAGGGGTGGCATCCAAGGCCAGAAACACATTCTCCATGGAAGAAGGATGAATGGGATCGTCAAAGGGCAAGGACTGTTGAGCCCTCAGCAGATAGCAGCCATAAAATGCAGCACATTTCAAACCACTGAGTTTGCGCTTAACCTGGAGCGTTAAGGCTTCTAAGCCATAATCTCCGACCAAGGCCCAGAGGAGATGCTTAACTTCGGTACTCCCTTGATAGGGAGAGCAATGCTGCTCGGACAAGAGACTGTTGATTTGATTGAAGTAGTCCGGGTCGGTTGACTGGGCCTCTTTTAAGCGCTCATCGACATGGCCAATCACGCCCTGGCAGGTACTGCAATGGGTCAGAAGCGGTAAATTGAGCTGTTCAGCTAGGGCAATATTGCGGGCATTAACTGTATCTTCGAGTAATTGAGAGTCTTCTTTAAAGGTGCCGGAGCCACAACAGGCCGCTTTTTTCAATTCAATCAGCTTGATGCCCAGAGCTTGGGTGATTTCCTGGGTGGACATATATAGCTCTCGACAGGCACCTTGCGCCACACATCCTGGGAAATAAGCATATTGAAGTGTTGGAACCGACATCTATAAAGTACTCATGCTAAGCCTACGCTAGAGCAACGCTAGCATGTTGGCTGGAGAATTCAAGTTGCCTGTGATTGAACATTACAAAAATGGTGAAATCTGGCTCGTCCAGTGGGCAGGCATCTTAGTCTTGAAGGGCATACACTCACTGTTGGAGTTCCTATAATAATGCGCGAACTTTATCCTGTGATTACCCCCTATGCAACGGGAAAACTCCAGGTTTCTGATCTCCATACGCTCTACTACGAAGAAGTGGGGAATCCTCAGGGAAAACCAGCTGTGTTTTTGCATGGTGGACCAGGAGGCGGTATTGATCCGGTCTATCGACAATATTTTGATCCGCAACAATGGCGCTTAGTGCTGTTTGACCAGCGGGGCTGTGGTCAGAGTACGCCCCATGCAGAACTACGAGGCAATACCACCTGGGATCTAGTTAGCGATATTGAAACGCTGCGTCAGCACTTAGGGATTGAACAGTGGGTGGTGTTTGGCGGGAGTTGGGGCAGTACCTTGGCATTGGCCTATAGCCAGACCCATCCCGAGGCTTGTGTGGGGCTTATCTTGCGAGGGATTTTTATGCTGCGATCGCAAGAGCTGCACTGGTTCTATCAACAGGGGGCCAGCGCTCTTTTTCCAGAGGCCTGGCAAGCCTATCTCCAGCCCATTCCCCTCGCAGAACGCCATGACTTAATCCATGCTTATCACCAGCGGCTGACCAGTGATGATCCAGAGATTCAGCTAGAAGCCGCCAAAGCCTGGTCGATTTGGGAGGCCACCACCAGCAAGCTGTTGCCAGACCCTGATTTGCGGGAAAAATGTGGCGAAGAGACCTTTGCCACCGCCTTTGCTCGGATTGAATGCCATTATTTCGTCAATAAAGGGTTCCTGGAAACCGAAGATCAGCTGCTACGGGGGTGCGATCACATTCAGCATCTCCCCATTGTTATTGTCCAAGGTCGATACGATGTGGTTTGTCCTGTGATATCGGCTTGGGAGTTACACCAGCGTTTACCCCATTCCGAACTGCTGATTATTGCTGACGCCGGACACTCCATTACGGAACCCGGGATTCGTAGTGCGCTGATCGAGGCCACTGAACGTTTTGTTCACCTGCCTTAAGCCGACTTGTTTAAGACTTGATTTATGCTGAGGCAATAAAACAAGATCTATGCTTGTAGAGGGTCGGTTTCAGATTACTATGGAGTGAATGGCTAAAATCCTGAAAGAATGGATTAAGCTTTTGCTGCCATTGCTTCTTCGAGCAATGTCAATTGAAATTTGCTTGGGAAGAGTCGGCAATCTGCTGGCGTCATAGTCACAGTGAGTCCTTTTCCTAAAGTGCGTAGTTTTAGAGATGATGAGAACCAATGAGTGAGTCAGAAATTTTTGGCAAAGTAAAAACAATTGTTGCTGAACAATTGAGTGTTGATGCTGATAAAGTCAAGCCAGAAGCAAGTTTCCAGAACGATCTAGATGCTGACTCCCTGGACGTTGTCGAAATGGTTATGGCTCTAGAAGAAGAATTTGATATCGAGATTCCAGACGAAGCTGCTGAGGAAATTCTCACCGTTCAAGCTGCTGTCGATTTTATCGCTGGCAAAGTCAAGGCTTAGCGGCTCTGCAAATGGTGTTGCTTGCTCAAGGGGGCAACGCCATTAACCCCTTATTTTTCACACCCTATGCCGATCACATGTGACCATCATGACTAATCAAGAGCGTAAGCGCGTTGTAATAACAGGGCTGGGGGCCATTACTCCAATAGGGAACACCCTTGCTGACTACTGGGATGGGTTGCTTGCAGGTCGCAGTGGGATTGGTCCCATCACCCGGTTTGATGCTGCTCGTCATGCCTGTCGGATCGCTGGGGAAGTGAAAGAGTTTGATCCACAAGACTATATGGATCGCAAAGATGCCAAACGCATGGACCGCTTCGCTCAATTTGCGGTGGCAGCTAGCAAACAGGCCCTGGCGGATGCTGACTTTACGATTGACGATACCAATGCTACCGACATCGGTATCATTATTGGCACCGGAATTGGCGGCCTCAAAGTACTTGAAGATCAGCAGGAAATTTACCTCACCAAGGGTCCCGATCGCTGTAGTCCCTTTATGATCCCCATGATGATTGCCAATATGGCAGCCGGATTAACGGCGATTCATGTGGGGGCGAAAGGTCCCAACTCCTGTTCCGTGACGGCTTGCGCTGCTGGCTCTAACGCCATTGGCGATGCCTTTCGCTTCGTTCAGCGCGGCTATACCAAAGCCATGATTTGTGGCGGCACCGAAGCAGCCGTAACCCCCTTATCCATGGCAGGATTTGCGGCTTGTCGAGCCCTATCTTCTCGTAACGATGAACCCACGAAAGCCAGCCGTCCCTTTGATAAGGATCGCGATGGATTTGTCCTCGGAGAAGGGGTTGGCATCCTTTTAATCGAGGAATTAGAGCATGCCCTCGCGCGGGGTGCCAAAATCTACGCTGAATTGATTGGCTATGGGGTCACTTGCGATGCCCACCACATGACCTCTCCTTCCCCTGGCGGGGTTGGCGCGGCTCGAGCTATTGAGCTATGCCTCAAAGATGCAAATCTCACCCCAGATCAGATCACCTATATCAATGCCCATGGCACCAGCACCAACGCCAACGATACAACCGAAACGGCTGCCATTAAGCATGCAATCGGTGATAACGCGTATCGTGTTGCCATTAGTTCCACTAAATCTATGACGGGCCATCTGTTGGGTGGGTCTGGTGGCATTGAAGCGGTGGCTACCGCTATGGCCATTGCCCATGATCAAGTTCCGCCGACCATTAACCTAGATAATCCTGACGAAGGATGCGATCTAGACTATATCCCTCATACCAGCCGCAAATTAACGGTTGATGTCGCCCTTTCCAATTCCTTTGGCTTTGGCGGCCACAATGTCACCCTCGCCTTCCGCAAATATGCCGATTAATGTTGGATTCACTTGCCATGATGGCATTTACCCTTGAGGCTTGTCTGTACCAAGCCTCTTTTTGAGGCTTAGCAGAGAACAAAAATCAACGCCGTTTTCTTGCAGCATATTCCTTCTTGACGTTCAGTAAATATTAAACATTCAAGCTTATGGTTGTAGCGACCCAATCCCTAGACGAACTCTGTATTAATTCCATTCGTTTTCTGGCTATTGATGCCGTTGAAAAAGCTAAATCGGGACACCCCGGTTTGCCGATGGGGGCTGCCCCGATGGCTTATGTGCTTTGGGACCGAATTATGCGGTTTAATCCCAAAAACCCCTATTGGTTTAATCGTGATCGGTTTGTGCTGTCTGCCGGGCATGGCTGCATGTTGCAGTACGCACTGTTGCATCTAACCGGATTTAACAGCGTTTCCCTTGATGAAATTAAGAATTTCCGGCAGTGGGGGTCAAAAACGCCCGGTCACCCAGAAAACTTTGAAACCCCTGGGGTTGAAGTCACAACGGGTCCCTTGGGACAGGGTATTTGCAATGCCGTTGGTTTAGCCATGGCTGAAGCTCATTTAGCTGCCAAGTTTAATAAGCCTGGACATACCTTGGTCGATCATTACTCCTATGCGATTTTGGGAGATGGCTGCAATATGGAAGGGGTTTCGGGAGAAGCCTGTTCTTTGGCAGGACACTTGGGCTTGGGTAAACTGATTGCCCTTTATGATGACAACCATATTTCCATTGATGGGTCCACGGATATTGCCTTCACAGAAGATGTGGGCAAGCGCTTTGAGGCCTATGGTTGGCATGTCCAGCACGTTGAGAATGGCAACACCGATCTAGACGGAATTCAGAAGGCAATTGAGGCAGCTAAAGCCGTTACGGATAAACCTTCACTGATTAAGGTGACCACCACCATTGGCTATGGGTCCCCCAATAAAGCCGATACGGCTGGGATTCATGGGGCCGCGCTTGGGGATGCAGAAATTAAAGCCACCCGAGAGAATCTAGGCTGGAATCATGAGCCTTTTGATATTCCCGAGGATGTGCTGTCTCATTTCCGTAAGGCAGTGGATCGGGGGGCTACTGCTGAATCTGAATGGGAAGGAGTTCTAGCTTCCTATCGCAACCAACACCCAACGGAAGCCGCTGAGTTTGAGCGCATGCTGAAGGGAGAACTGCCAGCGGGTTGGGATAAGGCTCTACCCAGCTACACTCCAGCAGACAAAGGCTTGGCTACCCGTAAGCACTCTGAAATCACCATTAATGCCTTAGCTGGATCTGTACCTGAGCTAATTGGTGGTTCGGCAGACTTAACCCACTCTAATCTGACTGAAATCAAGGAATCTGGGAATTTCCAAAAGGGAGATTACAACAACCGCAACCTCCGCTTTGGTGTTCGAGAGCATGGCATGGGGGCCATTTGTAATGGGATTGCCTTGCATAATTCCGGCTTAATTCCCTACTGTGCCACCTTCTTGGTGTTTGCCGACTATATGAGGGCAGCGATTCGTCTCTCTGCTCTGGCAGAAGCCGGGGTTATTTATGTAATGACCCATGACTCGGTGGGTCTGGGCGAAGATGGTCCCACCCACCAGCCCGTGGAAACGATTGCCTCCTTGCGAGCCATTCCGAATCTGACGGTGATTCGACCTGCAGATGGGAACGAGGTATCAGGGGCTTATAAAGTTGCGATCGCAAGTCGGAAATACCCAACACTGATTGCCTTTACGCGTCAGGCCCTCCCTAACTTAGCCGGTAGCTCCATTGATGCCGTGGCCAAGGGCGCTTACATCATGTCCGACAGCGATGGCACACCCGACCTGATCATGCTGGCCACTGGTAGTGAAGTCCACCTTTGTGAGCAAGCTGCTGAGCAGTTACGGTCTGAAGGCAAGAAGGTTCGCGTAGTCTCTATGCCCTCCTGGGAATTGTTTGAAGCCCAAACCCTTGAGTATAAGGAGTCCGTTTTACCCAAGGCGATTACCAAGCGTTTAGCAGTAGAAGCCGCTGCCGATTTTGGTTGGCATCGGTATATTGGCTTTGAAGGCCAATCCATTAGCATCAATCGTTTTGGTGCTTCTGCTCCTGGAAATACTTGTTTAGAGCAGTTTGGCTTTACTGTTCAGAACGTTCTTGCCAAAGCCAAGGATTTACTGAGCTAGTGCAGCCTGGCTGAAATAACCATTCAGCTTATCTATCGTCAGTGAACCCTGCAAATTTCCAATTGAAGGGCTTGGCCATCGTGCGGTTAAAG
>NZ_JANQOY010000100.1 GCF_028285565.1 Acaryochloris sp. IP29b_bin.148 | reverse complement strand
TAGAGGAGCGGCCTCCTGAGCGTAGGACATATTCTCAGCCTAGCTAAGAATAAGAGCGCTCCACTGCTGAATGGTTATTTCAGCCAGGCTGCACTAGCTCATCAACCTTCCTATCAAGAAGGGCAGATGCTGATGGAGTTAGCATAAACTGCTTCTGGGTCTTGGTTTCACCCCACTTAAGTAATCTATCCTTTGTCATACATTCATCCAAAAAATTTATTCCGGCATAAAAATAGTGTTATCAGTTATCCGAAAGCTACACAGGCAAAAAAAGGACCCTATGTTTACTTAGAGGTTATTTATAAAGTAAAGATAAAAACAGCCTGCAATTCATGCTGTGAAATCACACTAGCGTTTTTATCTCAGAAGTCACCCGAAGTCATCATTCATATCTCAAAGCTTTTTCTCAGAAGCGTTTAGCCTCATTTTAATATTTACTTTATAAATAACCTCTAAGCATCTTTATGAGAAAACTAATAGCGAAAAATTCTAAACATCATTATATTGATAATGAAGCAGTTATATCAGTGTCAATATAACTTATATCTCGTATATTGGTATCAGTACATGAGATATTTTTTGTCTTTTGAGAGTAATTTTAAACAAACAAGTGATTATAAGTAAAAGCTGAAATACTCCATAAAAGAGACTATCTATATAAATATGCCTGTTTAAACCTTCACTTAACTAGTCAGACATTAAATGCTTCTAGTTATGGTGACCAATAGAATGAGTAACTGCAAAAAATAAAATAAATATGTAGATATAAAATTATTTAAAGATATTCGCTATAAGTTTAAATATTGGATTCATTCTAGAGCCATACAAAGTGTACGCTGTCCACTTTGGGTTACTAAAATTTTTAAAAATTCAGAATGAATTCTACTGTCTGTCATCGCATAATACTAGGACAGCGAGAATAGGCTCAGAGCTAGGTTAGTAATCTGAACCGATATTTTGGTTTAGAAGTGCAATTTTCTGTGGAACTGAAATAAGCACTCTGGATATCCAATTAAATTCTACATAATTTTAAAATCTCCCTGTTTGTATAGAGTATGAACAACCCTAGAATTTAAGTTCAGTCATATTTAGGATACTTCTAACTCTGTTTGAGTAAGCATCAACTAACCAAAAGGTAATAGTCCTCAGAACAACTTAAACTTTTGCCTAACAGCTTATACCTGTGGATATATTGATTGTTGACGTGTTGATGCTTGTTATATTGATGAGTTTTATATTGACAAACATGTTGAGAAGCAGTTATATTCGTAGATAAGCGCTAGACAATATATTTAGCTATGCCCCCGAGATATTTTCTTCGGGGGCAAGTCCTGTTTTAAATGGTACAATTCAAGTGTTTATAGTAAGCCAAGTATATTGTTCTAGCGCTTTAGACTTATGCAAGGTTTGCTACTTTTTGGAGGACATAATATATGTCTTTGGGAAGCCTTGTCGAAGATCCTTTTCCCGCAGTTCTACTGTCTGAATCTCAGCAGTTGAATGGTGATTTAGCTACTAACATAGGAGTTCCCTCAACTCCCCCACCCAAAGTACCTGAACCTCAGCCGCCAGGAAATTTCTATCTTACTTATTGGGTGCTCATCACCGTGATTTTCTACCTTTTGAGATCACATGACCCGAAACAATAACATAGAAGAATTAGCCTCATGAATTCTAAACAACACAAGAGGCTAAGGCTTTTATTTTTTCTTGCAAGGCCTAGTATGTCAAAGATTAGGCCTTGCTTTTTCTTGAGACAATTAGATCAAGATCTGCTTGTTTCGATACGGATGACTTACAGTTAGGAGTGGGGAGAAATGCTGACTCTTAGCTGAGCTATATCCCTCTCCAGCGTTGTTATTTGCACTTTAACCATGAGTTCTGACCCTTCTAGCACTAGCGAAACCAGCCCTAACCCTGTTGAAGAGACCAGTACTGAACCTGCACCTGCAACGGATGTCGCTCCAGCCCCCACAGATAGCTACACTAAGCTAGCGATGAGGAACATGGTTCGCAAAGGCAAACGGTCACTGGTGGAGTTTGGCTTAACTTCCGTAGGATTATTGGCCTTACTGATTGGACTCTCCTACCTAACTCGGTAGCCCCCAGTTTTGTCAGACAATATGCAAGTCAACGTCCATGTTCAATGGGACTTGGGTGACGGAGCTGCACAACCGTTGACTCCGATAGAGAGGGATGCGCTTAAGCAGGTGTATCAAATTTCGGAGGTCACTTGGCAAGCATGGTTCCAGCACTGGTTTGAGCACTTGCAGCCTTCTATTTCCCCCATTCAGACCTATGAACTAAGCCTGTTGCTGACGGATGATGCTGCCATCCAGGGCTTGAACGCAACCTATCGGCAGCTTGATCGTCCTACAGATGTTTTGGCCTTTGCCACCCTTGACTCAACGAACCGACCCACAGCGTTATGGTCAGAAATGCCTGTGGAATTGGGCGACATTATCATTTCCGTAGAGACTGCAACCCAACAAGCTCGGGAGCAACACCATACCCTACAGGAGGAGCTAGCTTGGTTAGCGACCCATGGATTGTTGCACCTACTGGGTTGGGATCATCCCACGCCTGAACGATTACAAGAGATGTTAGCCCAGCAGCAAGCGTTAATTAATCTAATCAATGTGTCGGCGGTCACTGGCTACTCCTAGGAGAGTTTGCTAAAACTGTGGGTAACCTATTCCATAAGCCCGTGGAAATAACCTTTGTTATTCAGGGATAGGCTATTTACATAGTTGATTCAGGCCCATCACGTTCAGTTCGATTGCAGCAGTATCCTTTGCGGTCAATAGTGTAGAATCACTAAAAAGATTAAATTTATGTCAAATAAATCTATAATCTCTTCACAAAGTAGGTCTGACTCTGAACCTGCGCGGCTTAAACGTGAGCTGTCCTTTAAGGTGGCTCATAATTTATTCATTAGCTTTAAGTATGCTTGGGCTGGACTGAGCTATACCTTTCAAACTCAACGCAATTTCCGCATTCATACGGTTATTGGTAGTGTGGCGTTAAGTTTGGGGTTGTCTCTCCACCTTCAGCCTGTGGAGTTGGCTGTGATTGCCTTAACGAGTGGCTTGGTACTGGTGATGGAACTACTCAACACAGCCTTGGAAGCCGTTGTGGATTTAACGGTGGAGCGAACTTACCACGACTTAGCCAAGATTGCTAAAGACTGTGCTGCTGCAGCTGTTTTAGTGTCGGCAATGGCAGCGGTGATCATTGCTGGATTTCTGATTATTCCGCCCTTGATGGAAATTTTGCAAGCTTAACCAACGCTTAATCTCGTGGAGCAAGCTTTGGTTCTAGCCAGCTTTGTGGCGATAAACGCGCTAAGTTGGAGAGATGATTTTCTCTAGGGACAGGAGCACAAGCCTTGCTACTGGTGGTTGATAATTACGACAGTTTTACTTACAACCTGGTGCAGTATTTGGGAGAACTCGCTGCCGAATTTGAGGTAGCCCAAGATATCCAGGTTTTCCGCAATGATCAGATTACGTTAGCAGAGATTGAGACACTGCAACCGGATGCAATTGTGATTTCTCCGGGGCCAGGACGGCCTCAAGATGCCGGTGTTTCTCTAGACCTCATTGAGAAGATGGGCGCAAATGTCCCCATCCTGGGGGTTTGCCTAGGCCATCAGAGTATTGGTCAGGTGTTTGGTGGTGATATTGTGTCTGCCCCAGTGCTGATGCATGGTAAAACATCGCCCATCAACCATAAATCTACGGGGGTATTTTCGGGGTTAGACAATCCTTTTACCGCGACTCGTTATCATAGTCTGGTGATAGATAAGGAAACTTGTCCAGAAGTCTTGGAGATTACCGCTTGGACTGAGGACGGCACAATTATGGGGGTGCGTCATCGGAACTATCCTCATATCGAAGGCGTCCAGTTTCACCCAGAGAGTATTTTGACAGCCTCTGGGAAGCAACTACTCAAGAATTTTTTGAACAACCTTCCTGTCGATGATTAATAATTGATCGGGTTTCACAAGACACACATTCAGGGACACAGCACATAAAACTATGAACCGTCGCCGCTTTATGCACTATGTGCAAGCAGGATTGATCACGAGCTTAGGAGCAGGTCTCGCCACCCAATGGCAGTCTTCTCCCGCTCAAGCCGCAGGCTCTCTGAGCATTCGCTGGCTAGGCCATACCTGTTTTTTATTCTCCGGTAGCGGCGTTCAGGTTTTGGTCAATCCATTCCGCCCGGTGGGCTGTACGGCAAACTACCCGTCGCCGCAAACGTCAGCCAATATTGTCTTAATCAGTAGCCGATTGCTGGATGAAGGGGTGGTGGAAGGTTTACCAGGCAGACCCAAGCTCTTGTTTGAACCTGGGGCTTATAAAACGAACGGTCTACAATTTCAAGGCATCCGCACGCTCCATGATCGGGTGAATGGCTATCGGTTTGGCACCAATGTGGCTTGGAAATGGGTTCAAGGCGGCGTCAATGTGGTTCACTTAGGCGGCATTGCCTCTCCTATCAGCGTAGACCAAAAGATTTTGATGGGGCGGCCTGATGTGCTGTTAATCCCCGTGGGTGGCAGTGCAAAGGCTTATAACCCAGAAGAGGCGAAGGCTGCCATTCAAACCCTTAATCCCAAGATGGTGATTCCCACCCATTACAAAACGGCTGCTGCTGACGAAAGTGCCTGCGACTTGCAATCGGTGGATGCCTTTCTTTCCCTGATGCAAGGCACAACAATTCGCCGACCTGGCGGCAGTGGCATCACGGTTAGTTCCAGTAACCTTCCCAGTTCGGGACCTATTATTCAGGTGCTCAATTATTGATCCAAATTTCGATCCCCATGCTTTGATCAGCCGTTTAGTCTTCGGCTTGGGGTGTCTACAATGGGAAGAAACGTCCTTCACTGATTGAATATGCCGTCTCCCTTCCCAGGTATGGATCCCTACTTAGAAGGGTATTTATGGCCTGATTTCCATAATGCTCTGGCGAATAAAATCCGACAACAGCTAGCACCCCTGTTGCGCCCCAATTATGCTGCCCGATTGGAAATTTACGGGTGTGTCGCGGTACCCGGCCCTTTGCCCATCCGCAATTGCCAGAGGTGGCCTATGCGATCGCACTCACACGTGCCCATGCCGGGGTGGTGGATGTCTGGCCCTTACAGCTTTCTGAGCATTTACCGATTTTGCCTGTGCCCCTAAAATCACCTGATTTAGACGTATCGCTCGATTTACCGAGTGCGATCGCAACCCTATACGACGAAGCAGGATATGATTTATCGATTGACTATACTGAAGCACCGCCTCCTCCAACTCTATCTGAGCCAGAGCAAGAATGGGTTAGCGGCCTAGTTTCCTAACTTTAATGATCTCTGGTCTCTAATAACTTGCATTTCAAATGGAATCCCGTATGGTGGGCACAGGGAAGATGGATATTGCTCTGTAAGATGGATAGGGCATCCTCCTCGAATCACTTCTACTTTCTCTCCTTGCTTGTTTATGACTGCTATCCCCGACTTTTTAAGTCATCTCAATCCCTCCCAGCGGCAAGCGGTGGAACACTTTTGTGGTCCTCTATTGGTCGTCGCTGGTGCTGGATCGGGTAAAACACGGGCTTTGACCTACCGAATCTCCAATTTGGTGATGCGGCATCAGGTTAATCCCGAAAATATCCTGGCCGTCACCTTTACGAATAAAGCGGCTCGGGAGATGAAGGAGCGGATTGAGAAGCTATTTGCGGAGCAGTTGGCCCAGCAGGATCATGGCAAAGCCCTGGAGCTATTAGCGCCTCAGCAGCAGACAAAGTTGCGATCGCAAGTCTATAAAACCATTACCAAACCCCTCTGGATTGGCACCTTCCACAGTCTCTGTGCCCGTTTGTTGCGGATGGAAATTGAGAAATACCAGGATGAGAAGGGCCGTAAATGGCAGCGTAATTTCTCCATCTTTGACGAATCAGATGTCCAGAGTCTGATCAAAGATATTGTGGTCAATCAGCTCAATCTCGACGATCGCAAATTTCAGCCCCGCTCCGTTCGCTTTGCCATTAGCAATGCTAAAAACCAAGGGTGGAACCCCCAAGAGCTGGAAGCCAATCAACAGGACTTTCGCGGTCGTGTGGTGGCCCAGGTTTACAGCAAATATCAAGATTCCCTAGCCGCTAATAATGGGCTGGATTTTGATGATCTGATTCGGGTGCTGGTGCAATTGCTAAAGCAGAATGGCCAAGTTCTGGGCTATTGGCATAAACAGTTTCGCCATATGCTGGTGGACGAATACCAAGACACCAACCGCACCCAGTATGATTTGCTGCGATTGCTGGCAACTAACGGTACCGATACCCGCAGCTTTAAGGATTGGGATCATCGGTCTGTGTTTGTGGTGGGTGATGCCGACCAGTCCATTTACTCCTTTCGGGCGGCAGATTTTAAAATCCTGATGGGATTTCAGCAAGATTTTGGTGATGGCCTGCCGGATGATGATACGCGGACGATGGTGAAGCTAGAGGAGAATTATCGGTCTACCGAAAACATCCTCCAAGTGGCCAATGAACTCATCGACAACAATACTGAACGCATCGACAAAATTCTCAAGCCGACTCGGGGAGCCGGGGAACCCATCTACTGCTATCGGGCGGATGATGAACTGCATGAATCCGATTTTGTCGTCCAGCAAATTCGGACCCTAGAGCAATCCCACCCCGAACTGAGCTGGGGCAATTTTGCCATTCTCTACCGAACCAATGCTCAATCTCGGGCTTTTGAAGAGGGCTTAGTGCGTTGGAGTATTCCCTATACCGTGGTTGGGGGGCTGAAGTTTTATGATCGTCGGGAAATTAAGGATGTTCTCGCCTATTTACGCCTAATCGTTAATCCGGCTGATACGGTCAGCCTCAAACGGGTGATTAATACACCCCGAAGAGGGATTGGCAAAACCACCTTAGATCGCCTGACGAATGCAGCCCAGGAGCTAGGAGTGCCCCTATGGGAAATGCTGACAGAAGAGACGGCAGTCAAGACCTTAGCTGCTCGTAGCGCCAAACCAATTTTGCAGTTTGTGGAAATGATGCGGCATTGGCAAGGTCAGGTGGAAACTCAATCTGCAGCCAATATTATTCAGGGGATCTTAGAAGATTCGGGGTATGTTCAGGACTTAAAAAATCAGGGCACCGATGAAGCGGATGATCGAATTGGCAATGTCCAGGAGTTGCAAAATGCCGCTTTACAATATGCAGAAGAGAATACCGACGAGTCTCTCCCTTCTTTTCTCGCGAACACGGCCTTGGCCTCTGATTTAGATGATCTAGATGAAAAAACTACGGTGTCACTGATGACATTGCATTCAGCTAAGGGGTTAGAGTTTCCCATCGTCTTTTTGGTTGGCCTAGAACAGGGACTGTTCCCTAATTTTCGTTCTTTAGAAGATCCGGCTGCGATCGAAGAAGAACGTCGTCTTTGCTATGTTGGCGTTACTCGGGCGCAAGAACGGCTCTTTATTTCTCATGCACGAGAGCGACGACTCTATGGCTCCAGGGAGCCAGCGATGCCTTCACTATTTCTGTCAGAGCTTCCCCGTGATTTATTGCAGACGAATTCCTTATCAGCTATCCCTTCTGAGCCGCCCCATTCTTCTGTTGCGCCGGGAGCTAAAAAGAAAAAAATGCCCAATACCCATGCCATGGATTGGGCAGTCGGTGATCGACTGGTTCATCGCGGTTTTGGCCTGGGAGAAGTGACCCATATTTTTGGGGGTGGCAATAAAATTTGCCTGGCGGTGAAGTTCCCAGGGATTGGTAAAAAGATTATTGACCCGAATATCACGGTATTGGATCGGGTGGAATGAAATTGAAATTCAAGTTATGGAGATACGAGCCTAACGAAGTATGCGCTTGATCGTTTTTGATTTTGACGGCACTCTTGCCGATTCCCTTGGCATATTTATTGAAGCCACCAATCGCTTAGCAAAAGATTTTCGATATGAACCCCTGAATTCCACTCAGGTTGAATTGCTACGGAAGTTAGGGATTCAAGAAATTGCTCAAGAATTGGGGATTCCCAAATGGAGATCCCTTTGCTATTTGCAGCGGTTTCGGCAAGAGCTGACTCGCAGTATTGATGATTTGGCGCTAGTGGAGGGTATCGACACTGCACTGCATAGTTTAAAAGCTGAAGGTTACCGCTTGGGGATTGTGACTGCTAACTCTCGACGAAATGTTGGGCATGTTTTGCAGAAGTATAAAATTGATCATCTATTTGAATTTATCTATGGCGGGCAGATTTTATCGGGAAAAAGTCGAACGCTGAAGAGATTAGCTAGGCATAACGCTAGTCATCCTAAAGAGCTCATTTATATAGGTGATGAAATCAATGATGTGAAGGCAGCGAATCAGGCTGCTTTGATGAGTGTTGCTGTGAGTTGGGGGTTTAACGATCGCAGTGTATTAGCTGAGCAAGGACCTGATTATTTACTAGATAATCCCGAACAAATCCTTGTGAGCCTGACTTCTCAAAAATTATCAATGAGGTCTGTTTAGGTGGATGTCGAGTACTGATAAACGTTAATTGAATTGCTATATGCTATTCCCTTTATAATTATCTTTCCTTGCCTGAACTCTCTATCTTAAAAAACAACAATATTAGTGTCTTAGAAACTATGCCTTACCCACAAGTCCTTAAATGAAGCACTGGCAAAGCATAGAACCTAAAAACTATAAGGCTTACAGGAGTTATGGGTAAAGCATCGGTCTTAGAAAGGTGAGTGGATTATTGGAATGAAACCACCCTTAATTTTCCCAGAACCTAATAAATATTTTTTGTTAACGTTATTTGCTTGGGATCTCATAGCTCTCATGACCTGGGAATTTTTAAAGATCAACTATTCTCGTATCAAGCTTGTAACTAATAATAGCCCATCCATCTTGATGGTTTTTTTTGCTGCAACTATTTTGTTTTTTTGTGCTTTCACTCTTCCTTATATAGCCAAATATTGTAATCAATTAAAAATCAAATCCCAGAAGTTGACCCATAAACACTCTTTTCTCGTCATATCCACTTGTTTTTTGTTGTTATTAGCTACTTATTCTCCTCTAATGATGTTAGTAGACTTCCCTTATGATAAAAAACAAGGTGAAACTGTATATGTGCTGACTAAAGATACTAGAAAAATAAAGCAAGGAGGTTCAGCTTCGTACTTTTCATTAATCACTACATCTTGGAGAAATCTGCCAGCAGAAGAATTTAAATCAGAATTTTATCCTTTCACAAGATATTCCAAAGGAGATGCTTTATCTATTAGGATCAGTAAAGATATTTTTGGAAAAATACGTGTAGCATCCATTAAAAAATCGAGAAAATAAAATTATTATTCATCTAATTAAATCAGAATATACTCAGGAAGCTACTGTGTGAATCAAATAAATACTTTGTTTGTTGAGCAATCACGTCTTGCTGCCAATACTAAATCCCTATTATCTGGAAGACTCAAATGAGCGTATAAACAAGGATATGTCTCATAATATTCCTGACTTAGTTATACAGTTAAGAAATTAGGCTAATTTAGCCCTCACATATTTTTCGATGAATTTAAAAGTGCAGATGGGTATGCTGGAAAAGCAGCCTTACCTTCCTCCACTATGAGTAACCCCGTCGAAACCGCTAGCTTCCTGGAAGACTTAGATCGCATTTCACAGATCCGTCAGGAAATCGCCTCCCATTTATCCAACATTGCCGAAACCTTAGAAGATGCTGAACGGGCTGGTGAATCTGCCTCTGGATCATTGCAGCTTCAACAGGAAATCGAAGACGTGAGTGTCGCCTGCCGTAACTTAAAGCAGGGAGTCTTTCGGTTGATGGTTTTGGGAGACATGAAACGGGGGAAAAGCACCTTTCTTAATGCGCTGATTGGTGAGAACTTGCTGCCCAGTGACGTTAATCCTTGCACGGCCCTGCTGACCATCTTGCGATATGGTCCAGACAAAACTGTGACTGTCCACTTCAATGATGGTAAATCTCCCGAACAAATAGACTTTGCTAGCTTTAAAGACCGCTACACCATCGACCCAGAAGAAGCTAAGCAACTAGAAGAACAAAAGCAGATTGCCTTTCCAGACGTGAGCCATGCTGTGGTTGAGTATCCCCTACCGTTGCTAGAGAAAGGCGTTGAAATTGTCGATAGCCCAGGCTTGAACGATACGGAAGCCAGAAATGACCTCTCCTTGGGCTTTATTCAAAACTGTCATGCCATTCTCTTTGTACTGCGAGCCACCCAGCCCTGTACTCTGGCTGAACGTCGCTACCTTGAGAACTATATTAAAGATCGGGGACTGTCGATCTTCTTTTTAATTAATGCTTGGGACCAAATTAAGGAAAGTCTGATTGACCCAGATGATCCAGAAGAATTGGAAGATGCCACCCGCAAACTCCATAAAGTCTTCCATGCCAATCTGGCGGAATACTGCCAAATCGATGGCTATGACCTCTATGAAGAGCGGGTATTTCCCGTCTCAGCTTTGCAAGCCCTCCGCAAGCGAGTGAAAGATACGGATGCCAACTTAGAGGGCACTGGGTTTCCTGACTTTTTGTCCTCACTCAATACCTTTCTGACCCAAGAACGGGCGATCGCAGAATTACGGCAAGCCCGAACCTTAGCCCGACAAGCCCTCAATCGCGTTCAAGACGCCACAACTCGACGGATTCCCCTGCTAGATCAGAGTGTTCAGGAATTAGAACAACGCATTGAGTCCGTAGAGCCAGAATTTGAGGATTTGAAAGAAATTGGTGAGAATTTTAGAGCAGATATTTATCGAATGCGAGATCAGCGATCGCGTTCCATTGCCGATTCATTTCGCACCTATATATTCGATTTAGAGGCGACCTTTGACCAAGACTTCCTTAAATATCAACCCCCCGATCTAGAACTGCTCGATCTATTTAGCCAAGGGCGACGTGAAGCCTTTAACGCTGCGTTTCAACAAGCCTTTCAGCAGTATGTCAACGATAAGTTCTTTGCCTGGAGTGTTCGGGCTGAGCGTGATCTCAAAAGCGCATTCGAAGAGCTGTCCAGAAGCGCAGAACAATACGGCAACTCCTATGCCCGAGTGACTGATCGGATCACCGAAAAACTGACAGGGCACAATATGAATGCTCGCGGTCCCAAACATCAGTCCAATGACAACGTGCCTGGGTGGGCTAAATGGGCGATGGGCTTATTCTCTCTCGCCTCTGGCAATATCGGCGGTGCAGCAATGGCCGTTACAGGATTTGACTTCCAGAGCATTATGCTCAACTTCTTTACCTCTGCAGGGATTGCTTTAATCGCTTCATCGGTCTTTGGCATTATGTTGGGACCCATCACCTTTGCCTTAGTGGGGTTAGGCATTGGGGCTTTGCAAGCGGATCACGCTCGCAAACAGCTCACCAAGGCCACAAAAGAAGAATTTGTGAAATGTCTGCCCCAAATTGCTCAGGAAAAATACCAGCCCATTTACAACTCAGTCCAAGACTGTTTTGATGCCTACAACCAAGAGGTGATGCAGCGTTTGCAAGAGGATATCCAGTCTCGCAAACAGGAATTGGATAACCTCCTAGAGCAGAAAAACTCCCGTGAGATTGATCGCCAAACGGAAGTTGCTCGTCTAGAAAACTTAGAGCAAGCAGTCTCTACCGACTGTGAGCTAATTGAAACTGCCTATCAAAATCTACTCACGGCATAACAACTGCTTTGGGTTGCAAATTTCTTCGCCTTAGACAGCATGGTCGTTTGTCTGACTAGTGCAGCCTGGCTGAAATAACCATTCAGCTTATCTATCGTCAGTGAACCCTGCAAATTTCCAATTGAAGGGCTTGGCCATCGTGCGGTTAAAG
>NZ_JANQOY010000099.1 GCF_028285565.1 Acaryochloris sp. IP29b_bin.148 | reverse complement strand
CTTTAACCGCACGATGGCCAAGCCCTTCAATTGGAAATTTGCAGGGTTCACTGACGATAGATAAGCTGAATGGTTATTTCAGCCAGGCTGCACTAGTTTTTGAGAGAGACTGTGAAAATTAGGCTAGTTCAAGACTTATTAGTTAAACCTGTTATTGCTTTAGTTAAAACTGTTATCGATTCTGCTGTCGATTTTGCAACGAAAGCAATAATAGAGGATCTTTTTAAAAACTTTTACGTGCCTCATATGTGAGGCACGTAAAAATCACATGTGAGCTATTAGGTTAAAGCTCTGGTTCCTAAATTATTGTGATATGTAAGATAGTGTTGAGGAATTCAGGCTACTAAACACGAGGTGAAAATTCCTGAGCAAAGCCGTGTAATTCTCTGAGAGGCATGGGCTTAGCACAGTAAAAGCCTTGTAAGAGTTAGAATTTGGGCTGTTTCATTATCTCGATATCCTCAGGCTTTTCAACTCCTTCACCGATCACCGTAATCTTGAAACTACTGGCCATTCCCACCAGGACGGACAGTACATTTTGCATGCGTTGATCCTGAGCTGTACCCGCAACAAGGGATCGATCAAACTTAAGCAGATCGACTGGAAGCGCCATTACGGAACGTAGTGAGGAATACCCCGCACCAAAATCATCAATCGCGACTCTAATCCCTAGCATATGGAGTTGATCAATTTGGAGCCTGGCTTTCGATTACGGCTTCTATCAGCCCCCGCTCAGTGATTTCTAGAATCAGTTTGGCTGGATAAATTTGTCCTGTAAAAACGAGGTTCTCCAGATAATCAACAATCAAACTTTCATGGCTCAACGGTATTTTCTGTTTTAGGCCGTTATTTCAAGAGAATTACAAAGCTCTCTTGTGCAAAGTGCTTATCATGAGTGAGTATTTGTATGATTCCTTGCCGTCTCATTGTCTGCATAGAGATGCAATCTGTCAGACTGTAACCTTTGTCTAGTCGTTGGGCATACAGACTCAACCCATCCAAGAAAGAATTACGAGTTTGAGCCACAACCTGAACCTGACGACTATTCAAAATATTCTGCACTTGATCGGCAACGCCGTTGCGCATATAGGCATTAGAGGTAGAGAAAAAGTTGAGAAACTCAATCAAGACCTCATCCATTGTGACCAAATGTTGTTGAGATAACTTAGGGCTTAAAGCTTTAACCTGTTGATGCCACTGGTCGCGAGGGTTGATTAAAGCTGTCCAGTAAAACGTGTCTGCGAAAATAGGCTGCATCAGGGCTGTTTAGGCGTGCCATAGATGTAGTGGTCGTGTTGCTCAGCGCCATCTGTCGGCAGCTGATCTAGAACGTCCTCAGGTATGTTCTCAGTAAAGTTGGAAAAGCTATCCCAAATGAGGGATGTACTATTGGTATCTTTTGCTTCATGTGCAGTTTGCACTGCACTGTTATGAGGTAGAGGCTGCTCTGTTGCTTGTTTCGACTTCGTGAAGAGTAAGAAATTTAAGACTTCTTCCAAGAGATCATCAGGTGCCTGCTCAACTTCACGAAGGAGTCGCTCTTTTGCCGTCATAGATTTACTGGACCCTAGTGGTGTTTAAATAATAGCAAGCACGAGCGCTATGAAGCGGCTAATTTCGTAGTCTCCCACGGGATTGCTATCCATGTGGGTTCGGTGGAAGTGGGCTAGCTAGCCGATCTATTGTTAACGTCCCAACCTGTTCATACGCGACCGATGTTTGGTGGATTTAGAGGTGCAATGACCTCTGGGCGGCCTTCGGCCTTCGCAGCCACGTCTCTCACCTTTGTCTCTCAAGCCGCTATAAAGGAAGGCGTTCCTGACCAGATTGGTTTGCAGAAAAACGTTGTTGCCATCTCCAATACACGCAATCTCAGTAAGGCCGATATGAAGCTGAATGATTTGCTACCTAAAATTGAGGTGGATTCAGAAACTTACGAAGTCAGAGCCGATGGAGAATTGCTCACCTGTGAACCTGCAACGGTGTTACCCATGGCACAGCGGTACTTTTTGTTTTGATGGCTATTCAAAAGGGAGCAAGTGGTATTTATTCTGAATCAGTTTTTTCACTGAACTGTTCTAAAAATGCGATCGCAACTTTACCCCACAAACTTTCTTCTGTGAAATGCTCCCCGGCCTTGATTAAGGCTGCTTTGCCACCATTCCGCCATCGTTTGGGATTGAGTAAACCTTGCCGAAGGGCTTGCCAGCGTGTGGGCTGATCCTGTTGAATCTGTTCGATCTCTTTCTGTAGAAGCTCAACTGCTTCTGTTTCGGAAGCTTGGGGATGCTGTTGATAGAGATTTTGCACAAGCTGCACCATATCTGCAACGGCTTGCGTCTGTTCAATGGTGTTAGCATTCACCACCATGTCACCTTCGACATTGCCGACTATATTTCCTTCAATTGGGGCATTGAAGGTCATTTGTACTTTAGGCGTATTTTTCTCGGACATCTTTTTTCGAGATTGGTCAGAATGACAGAGATTTGCGATCGCTAACACGGCCATTGTCCGAACAATTGCTTTTGGATCTTGACGAGCTGCAATTCCTAGGGCTGTTATGGCTACTGCACTCTCTTGATCAATCTCACCAAGTGCTTGGGCAGCGTAGCAACGAATCAGTGGTGAAGTATCTGTCAGTAAAACCTCACACAAGATTTCTATAGCCGTATCTTGAACAGTCATTCTAGAGTTAGGCTGACTGGCGTCCTAAGCCTTTTAGCTTCTCTACGGCTTTAAGACGAATTGAGGCGTCTGTTGATTGCAAATCCTCAACAATAGGAGAAAAAATTGCTGCTAAGGCTGGTTCACCGACCGCATTCTCTTTTGTAGAACGACACTGTTCTAGCAACTCAGCACAGGTTTTAGATAACTGTTGACTTGGGGGAATCTGAATTAGTAAGCAGTGCTGTGCCTGATCTTGCGCTTGCTGCACATCTGCGATCAGTTGCCGTTGTTGCATAACATCAGCTACATAAATTGTGGCTGGAGTAGCTTGAACTTCAACCGTGGAGTTTCCGGCATCTGCTGCTGTTTGTATCCGTAACAGCATCTCAATCACTTCAATCTGGCTACTT
This sequence comes from Acaryochloris sp. IP29b_bin.148, assembly GCF_028285565.1. Lineage (GTDB taxonomy): Bacteria > Cyanobacteriota > Cyanobacteriia > Thermosynechococcales > Thermosynechococcaceae > Acaryochloris. Next base: position 3,762 of record NZ_JANQOY010000099.1, on the reverse strand, counting down.
TGTGCTTGTGCAGTAGAGGGAAGAGCGAAATTTAGAGACTGAGATAGTGAACGCAAAACCACATTCTCAAGGGAGGTTTGCAACACTTGAGCTTGGGTAGATAACTGCTGTTCGAGTTCATCAGGAATTTCGATGACTAATGTTTTTGGCATGTTGGCCCTCTAAAGTACTTGGGCTAAAAAGTCTAGAGTACGACTGTGAAGAAGTTTCTACTTCCAATTCTACTCGCTAGAATTGGAGACTACATTTGATCTTAATTCTGGCATAGTTGTCATTTTAAAGATGAATTCCATAGAAAACACTTAAAATACTGAAATTACTGAAGAAATTCAAAAAGCTAAGCAACTGCAACTCCATTTCATAAATGTCTATTATCTAGAGAATAGAAAATTTAGCTATTTCAGTAGTCATTTATCACTTAAATTTAGTTGCTATCCCAATCCCCATATTCTTTCCATTTTTATGAATATCCCATTTTTAATGTTCGATCTCATAATCCTTTTATCTCCTTTTGCTTTTACACATATATTCAAGAAAAAATATATCTATTTTCTGGTATCTACCATATTTATTTCAGGATTTATTTTTTTGAAAGGAGAATTTGAATGTCGATATATTCGTGATTATTGTGCAATAGAAAACTATGAACTTTATTCTGTTGCTGGACTGTTCTTTATCGGTATCGTATATTCTGGGATAGTCTATTTTTTAGTTATTGCTATGAAATACGTTAATAATTTACTGAATAGCTAAGGTGTGATGTAGGTCAATTGGTTTTGAGTTTTTATCTGGCCAGCTAAAAATATTCACTGTTAAACTTAATATGAATAACTGAGAAAGAAGAAATAATCAAGCGTTCTAATCAGCTTTGTCATGACAGATAAAGATACTTCCAAAGTGGAAATAAATGTTGATTCTCCACCTGCAAACGTGGTTGGAAATGTCGAAGGTGACATGGTGGTGAATGCATTCGATCTAAGTTTAGTCCAATGTCGAGGTAGCAAGAAGTCGCTATATCGTCAGAAGCTATTAGCAGCAGTTAAGGGAAATTGGCTTGATGACTTCTTAAAAGAGTTACTCAAAGAACAGGTTCTGATTGATTTTGATTTAGCAGAGAGAAAATATTCTTCACTGAGTGGATCTAGTAATATCGATGATTTTCGTTCAGAGTCTAAAACGAACTTATTAAGATATATAAAAGAGGCTGATATCCTTGGAGAGAGAGGAATAGGTCATACAGTTTTGATCCAGGGAAGTTCAGGTGCAGGTAAAACGATAACTTTGTTGAAATTGGTGCAAGAAATAATTCAGTGCAAAGAAGAAGAACTGATTTATTTGCCTGTGGTACTAAATCTTTCCTCTTGGAAAAAGAAAAGACAATCGATATCAAACTGGTTAATTGAGGAACTCGATACCTTCTACAAAATATCCAATCAGAAAATAGTAAATGACTGGATTGCTAATCAAAAGCTATTTCTGTTTTTTGATGGGCTAGATGAGGTTGAAGAAGACTTTCGAGCTGATTGCATAAGGGCCTTACAAAAATTTAGACATGATAATGATATAACGCCTATCGTTATAGGCTGTCGAACAATAGACTATGCACAACTATCTAAGCTATTGCCTTGCAACAGTATCGTTACTATTCAGCCACTAACACTACCGCAAATTAATCAGTATTTGAATTCAAGGAAAAATCAGCTGCAAGCCCTAAAAACATTTATAAATAACAAGCCTGACTCTGATATACGAAAGCTTGCCGAGACGCCTTTGAATTTATGGATCATGAGTTTAGCGTTTCAGGACTTTTCTCTTGAAGACCTATCAGAATTTTCCTTTGGAGGTCTATCTCAGAAAAAATTATGGGATATCTATATTTATGAAATGTTTACGCGCGATCGGGTAGTCAAATATCGTTCAATCAAGCATCCCTATCCGAAAAAGCGAACTATTAATTATCTTATTTGGCTTGCTAAACAAATGACTGAAAGCTCTCAAGGTATATTCTTAATTGAGCGATTGCAGCCAAGTACGCTAACTCAGAAGTTTCACCCAAACAAGTCTCAGTTTTTGATTTGGAAAGCAAAATTATGCTACCGCTTCCAAAGTGCCCTGATTTTTGGGTTGTTTATGGGATTATTTGGTATGCTCAGCATCTTGCCGTCAGCTAATCTACAAGCATTACGAATTTTCGGGCTATTGTTTGGAGCAGTTGGTGTACTAATTGGTGCACTGATTACAGGAAATTTAGATGATATAAAAACTGTAGAAACACTGGAATGGTCTATTAAAGAACCACTAGGCAAGAAAAAATTTTTTCGAGAGTTGATCTTAGGTCTTTTATTTGGTCTTGTCAGTGGACTTATTCTCTGGAAGATCTCCAATTCCAAAGTTGATCTAATCTTAGCGATATGGCTCATGAGCATTTTAGGGCTGTTTTTTTCGCCACTGATAAGTTTTATTGTATGGGTGCTTTCTAGCTTGAGAGGGCCAGTATTGAAAAATACAACGCAACCCAATCAAGGTATTTTGAATTCGGCACAGAATGCAGCAATTATCGGGTTTATTTCTGCAGTAAGTGGTTTTTTGATAAGTGGTCTATTTGGGTTATTGAATGGCGGACTAGAAAATGGAGTAGGCTATGGAATTATGGGTGCTGTAATTTATGGACTACTAGGTACCCTAACTTGTGGTGGGTCAGCTTGTCTTCGATATTTTAACTTACGCTTAACGCTCTGCTATCTGGGTTATGCCCCTTGGAACTATACCCATTTTTTGACTTACGCTACTGAACGCATATTTATGCAGCGAGTTGGCGGAGGCTATAAATTTGTTCACGGAACGCTACGTAAGCATTTAGCAGAAATGGACTTACCGTTGAAGCTACTATAATCGCTCAGCTTAAATGGAGATTATTAATACATTGAAGATAGTTTCTCTTGATTATCACAGTTTGACCTTTCCTCAGAGCTGATTTCTAAAGAAGGTATAAAGCGGACAAGTTAGGTCAGAAGTGTGCGATAGCGTTTGTACATCCAAGCCCAACTACTGTCTTGAATATATGAGTCGACTCCCTGAGATTGCCCACAGTGAACGCCGAGCCTACCCCAGTGATATGAGTGATGCAGAGTGGGATATACTTCGTCCTCTACTGCCTCCAGCTAAAGGATTCGGAAGACCTCGAACCGTCAATCTCAGAGAAATCCTCAACGCCATATTCTACGTCCAACGTAGTGGTTGTCAGTGGGAAATGCTTCCCCATGATTTACCCCCTCACGAGACAGTCTATAAGTATTTCCAAAAGTGGCACCGTCAAGGGATTTAGCAGACGATTCACACTGCCCTACGGCATCAGCTCCGAGAAGGCGTGGGTCGAGCAGCGGACTCCAGTGTGGCGATTGCAGACTCCCAATCGGTGAAAACGGCAGAAAAAAGGGTTCGGTCTATGGTTTTGATGGTGGAAAGTTAGTCAAAGGCCGTAAACGCCACCTCGTCGTCGATTCCCAAGGGCTGTTGATTGGAGTATTGGTGACGGAGGCGAATGCCTCAGAACGCTTGGGAGCTGTGGTGGTGTTAGATGAAAATCGGGACCGTTTGTCTCGCCTAGCAGTGGTGTGGGTAGACCAAGGGTACTCGGAGGAGAACTTTGAGCAAGCGGTACGGCAAGTGAGATATAGTCAAATGTGGTGTATGAGAGAGCATCAGGCGACCTTCTCGCGATCTATTGAATTAGAGTCCTCCTCGATGTGTATACCATCGATA
>NZ_JANQOY010000046.1 GCF_028285565.1 Acaryochloris sp. IP29b_bin.148 | reverse complement strand
CCACGGAAAGGTGAGAGGCTATTTGGATCCGTTTTGGCATGATAATTAAGCTAATCTCATTCCTCTATACTATGGGTGATTAAACGGATTTTATATAATCAATAACCTCCGGTAAAACCGGAGGTTTGGGAAGAATCTCTAAAAGGGGATGAATAGGTGACAAAAGTGTCTAGCTTTATGTGGCGCAGTCCCTCAAATTATTTCAAATTCTGAAACTACGCCCTACAAGCTTTTTTCGTCCACCCGGCCAAGGGGGAGTATATTGGCTTTCACAACAGCGACGCTTAAATCATCTTGAGATGAGGATAAGCGGCTACGAGGTCATCCGCACTGAGGGTATCAGACTCCGCTTGGGGGGTCCATAACACCTCTAGAGCCAAGAGCTGATCACTGGAAACAGACCCCACTTGATTGAGCGCTTGGCGCAAATCCTGATCCGATTTGATATCGGGGAGCTTTAGTTTGCCCTGGGCAGCCACCACTAAGGTCACCACAATATATTCGCCTGGCGCTTGAGTGAGGGTATCCTCTGTCTTCGTCAATGCTCTATTGGCTTCCTGGATCTGCTGTTTAACGTTCGATAAGGTTTCGGCTTGGAATTTACTCCGCTCGGTGAGCGCCAGATGATTAAACTTTGCTTCGGCGGAAACCAGACGGGTTTGCTCGGAATCAGCACTGGCATAAACCCAATATTCAGGGTGGCGTAACAGAGCCAAATTGGTTTCCTGCAAGACTTTTGCTAGCCCAGCACTCGATCCAGTATTGCCCGTCTGAGCAATCCGATCTAAATCAGCCTTCAGGCCGCGAGCTTCGGCCAACAGACCCACCTGAATTTTATTGACAGAAACAGCGGGGTTCGCAGAGTTCTGGTCATAGCTACTGCCGCCTAAATTCAGGCCCTCTCCATCACCTGCAATATTGCGGAAGCTAGAGACCAGGAAGTTGGCAATGGCGATAAAAATCAGGATGGAAAATAACCCCCCCCCGCCAAAACCAAAAAATGGAATCAGAAAAGGAAAGCCAAACCCACCCCGATAGCCTCCTCGAGAGTACCCTCCGGAATATCCGCGAGAAGGACTGCTTCGATAGGTGCGAGACGGCATCGAGCGGCGGAAGCTCCCGCCGCTAATGCGGCCACCCGTGCGGGCCGCTAAGGCAGCATCGGCATTGCTGAAGACGAGGACACCAACGAGCGCGATCGCAACCAGGAGACGGGAAAAAATTGTATAAATGGAACGTTTTTTATTCATCTTTCGCACTGAGGGCTTACATTAACGCAATCTTGGAACATACCGTAGAGAAATGGACTGACCCGATCATCGAAAGGACAACCAGAATTATTCTGACAGCCATCGGCAACCCACTGCTCCAAACCTTGCTTTGTCTTAAGTTTAATTGTTCTCTCTAGTGGAGGCTAACCCTCAACAGAGGGATTACCGAAACGTAACCGTAACGTCAATATCGAATCCTAGGATCAATATAGGCATTGACAATATCGATAATGATACTCGCAGCCAAAATGATCATCGAGACAAACACAATAATGCCTTGCACTGTATCGTAATCCCGCTCTGAAATAGCCAAATATAGACTACTCCCCAATCCATCCCAAGAGAAGGTCACCTCAGTCAAGACCGCTCCTCCCAACAAAGGTCCAAACGTTAGTCCAATAATTGTAACCACTGGAATCAAGGCATTGCGCAATGCATGGATCACTAGAATCCGTTTTTCCGGAATCCCCCGAGCTCGGGCCGCCTCCACATAATCAGACTGTAGCGTTTGCTTTAAATTGACCCGCACGATGCGTTCAAAGATGCCACTCAAAACCAGCCCTAGGGTTAAACTGGGAAGCGCGAGATGATGGAGAGCCACTTCCAGCGACAAAAAATCTCCAGCCAGTAAGCTATCCAAGGTTAACAGTCCTGTGGGACCTGCGGGACGAACCATACGAATCGGGAAACGAGTGCTGTCCGGGAACCAACCTAATTGGGCAGCAAAGAGCAACTTGAATAACATCCCCACCCAAAACATCGGTAGAGCATAGGTGACAATCCCGAATAGACGTCCACCTAAATCAAAAATTGTCCCAGACTTAGAAGCAGAAAGAATTCCTACACTGATACCAATTAACAAAGCGACGATCATGCTGAAAAAAGCCAGTTCCACTGTCGCCGGAAAATGTTGTTGAATGATGTGCCAAACGGTCAGTCCTTGCCTTGTATAGGACTCCCCCAAATCAAACTGCAGCAGGTCCCCCATATAGTGAAAATATTGTCGCCACAAAGGCTGATCTAAGCCCAGTGCTGCACGTCTAGCTATTTTTTGAGCCGCAGGTGCTTTGGGACCCAAAATGGCATCAATGGGGTCACCAGGGGTGGCTCGTAGCAGCAAAAATACGACCGTAGTAACGGTCCAAAGCATTAAAGGTGCCAGCAGCAAGCGGGCCACTACATAAGATTGGAGGGCACGGGAGCGAGACATATTGGTGTCCTATGATTAGGAATGACTTAAAGACCGAAACGGCATAGCTTGGGTGGGTTCTAAGCGTACCCCTTGAATATCAGTCTGGGCAAAAGCATACTCCTTCCGTTGCCATAGTGGAATAAAAGGAACATCTTGGGCCAACAGATCTTGAATCTCTGCAAAAATCTGCTGGCGTTTATCAACATCTTGTTCCTGGCGTTGTTGATCGATCAGCTGATTCATTTTTTCACTAAAGTAAAACGTGCCTTGTCCTACAGTTGACCCTTGCTTACAGCCATCTTTGACCGACCCTTCTGCACAGTCCAGAAAAGGATGAATATAGGTGTCTGGATCGTAATAATCGCCACTCCAATCCAGCATAAACATTGGATAAGTGCCTTGATCTAAGTTTTTATAAGCCGTTGCCGACTCAATACTCTTCAGCTCAACTTTCGCTAAACTGCCCAATTCCTGTTCAATAAACGCCTTAATCGTCGTCGCAGCAGGACCATCACTGGGAATATTAGAGCGATACCAAAATTCCACTTCTACTGGCTTAGTATTGGAGTAACCCGCTTTTTTGAGCAAGGCTTTAGCCTTGGCCACATTTGCTTTTTCCACACGTGGAAAGACAGGCTTACTCGCGTCAAAAATACTGGGTATCAGGCTATACAGGGGGTCCACTTGATTATTAAAAATCCGTTGTTGGATCAATTTCCGATCAATCACCATAGCCAAAGCCTGACGTACTTCTGTTTGCTTTAACGTGTCATCTCGAAGATTCAAGCTGAGATAGGTGATATTACTACCAGGGCCAGTGATGGTTTGCCAATCCCCTTTTTCGGCGGCTTTGGCCAGTGAGTCGATCTGCTCGGGATTCAGGGATTGATAGGCGATATCCACGGATCCAGTGCGAAAGGCATTAAATAAATTGGCAGGGCTACTAAAACTCTGAATATCAATGCCTTGATTCGCAGGTTTCTCACCCCAATATTGATCAAAGCGATCTAAACGAATGAGTTCACTCCCATAGTTCGCCAGTTTGTAAGGCCCTGTACCCACAAATTTGGCCGGTTCGAATTTGTCAGGTCCAATTTCGTAGGCTTGGGGAGAAATCGCAGCCAAACCGGAAAAGGCCAGTAAGTCAGTAAAAGCTGCAAAGGGCTTTTTCAGTTTAATCACCAGCTCAGTGGCAGATTTCGCTTCCACGGAGTCTAGTGAATCAGATAACAAAAACGACGGCTGACCACCATTCTGAATAAAGCGATTCAAGGAAAAGGCCATCGCCTTGGCATCAAAAGCAGTCCCATCATGAAAGACCACCCCCTCTCGCAAAGGAATGGTATAGATCAGACCATCCTCACTAACCTGGGGAAGTTCCGTCGCGAGTTGAGGAATCAGCTCTGTTGTTCCACTTTTATAGGTGTAAAGACGTTCTCCCATGTTGTAGAGGAGATTGCCAGAAAACAACTCTAGGGAATCGGCGGGATCTAAGGTCCGAACTCTACCCGTTGTGCCAATCGCCAAGCGAGCATCTGCCCCACTGGTGGATGAACCTGGACCGGGCGATCGCGATTGGCATCCCACGACCAGTAACACACAACAACAGCACAAACTGAGATAGAATCTTGCCCTTCGCCATCTTTGAGACAGAGGGGTAGGGATGTTCGACACCAGCCGATTCAAAAGATTTAAAGGAGTAAACAAGGGCTTCTCTCGCATCTACAGAGAACAAGACAGCAAAGCCAGAACATTGGATCATCGGTCAAGATTCTCTAATGGGCTCTACTGTCTTGTCATTCTATAGTGAGAGGGCAAAATATGATGCGCCCAAGACTTAGAAATTTATTCTGAGTCAGCGAAGGCTATTTTTTATCTTTATCTGCAGCAGCAAGCGCGACGGGTTCTTGGCCGACACTCACTCTGACTTCCATGCCCGACTGCTCCAGAACAACAACTGGGGCAGTTGGATTACTCATGTTAATGGACTTCACTAACACTTGACCATTGGCAATGCGCTCACCCACACCCACCGTGCGGGTTGACTTTTCTCCAGGCGCTTTGAGAATGGCTTGGGGGCGCCCCCCTAAATTAACGACACCTGTCACTTTAACCCCTTGAGCCACCTCTGGTTTAGGTAAGGTCGGTAGAACGATCTTACCGGGCTTAGCAGAAGAGGAGGGTGATGATGTCGCCTTGGCCGCTGATGACTGGGACGGAGTCGAAGTCTTGGCCTTAGGAGTGTTTACGGTTGCAGATGGACGCTCCTGAGAAGTAGAAGGTGTCGAACGAGGAGCAGAATTGCCCGGCACAACGGTTGGCACGATAGCTGCAAAGGGATCTGTACGCCCGCTTTTCACAACCCGGAGGCGCTCATCTGGATTAGTGGGACGGGTCAGAACCACTTTTGCTGCCGGTGGGGAAGGAATTTCAGGAGAGGCGCTAGGAAAAGACTGTTCAGATGATGTTTCGGATGGTTGCTCAGCCTCAGGCTCTTCACCTCCCCCAATTAGACCACAACTGCCTATCCCCATTGATAGTAGGATAAAAGTTAACCCTAGTACTGTTCTTCGCATCCGTTTCTCCATCGTCTTAAGCACTATATTCACATCTAGCTGTAATTTTTACGATTTGTGAGTGATCTGGTCGAGTGTTGTCATGAATCGTCAGCTCAGAATCGACGGGAACTGCTCAAAGCGGTGGATTGTGAAAGCATAAAAATAAGCTCATGCAGTCAATTCAGGCTAGGATTGAGGCAGTTGTAGTCTAAAGGTTTTGAGTTCAAACGACGATTTAAACACTCAAACCCCTCAGGTACAGGGCAAGGTTTTTATCCTTGGTGCAGGTCCTGGGGAACAAAACCATCTTACGGTTGTAGGAAAAACACTGCTTACTGAGGCTGACGTCATCCTCTATGATGCCCTGATCGATCCGAAATTATTAAACTTAGCCCAGAAAACTTGTTTAAAAATTCAAGTTGGCAAGCGAGGCAAGGGACCGAGCACTTCCCAAACAGACATTAATCAACGGTTAGTTCACTACTGTCAGCAGGGGCAACAGGTGGTTCGTCTCAAAAGTGGCGATCCGTTTGTATTCGGACGCACTACTGCCGAGATTCTAGCGCTCCACGCCGCAAAATGCCCAGTTGAAGTTATTCCAGGTCTTTCCTCGGCTTTAGCGGTTCCCCTTTTGGCTGGCATTCCGCTAACGGATCCCCAACGGAGCCAAACTTTTACAATTCTGAGTGCTCATGCCCCAGAGAGTCTGAATTGGTCTGCCCTCGCTCAGCTGGATACCCTGGTGATTCTGATGGGTGGACGACAGCTCAAAACGGTGGTTCGTCACCTTAGGCAGCATGGGCAATCCCCGGATCATCCCATTGCCGTAATTCAGTGGGGAGGACGGCAACAACAGCAAATCTGGACCGGGACGTTAGCCGATATCGTCACTCAAACTCATGGAACATCACTATCTCCCTGTGTGATAGTGGTGGGACAAGTGGTCACGCTCCGATCAACGCTACAGCTTGATGGTTCGCCCCCCGATCCCTATCCTCATACTGGTACTTCGATCAAGTCAACCATGCATGCTCACGCTTCTATATCCGATTTACCCTTATCCGGTAAAACCATTTTGGTGACGCGGGCCTTAGCCCAATCCGCGGCTTTTAGCCATGCTCTGATGGCAGCAGGCGCTGAAGTAATGGATATGCCCGCTTTAACCATTGGTCCGCCTTCAAGTTGGGCGGATTTAGATCGGGCGATCGCAACGCTTCATCATTTTGACTGGCTGATCTTAACCTCTGCCAATGGCGTCACAGGCTTCTTAGATCGCTTACAGCAGGCAGGCTTAGATACCCGAGCCTTGGCTAGATTAAAGATTGCTGTGGTTGGGCGAAAAACCGCCAAAACGCTAGAAAAGAGAGGCTTAAAGGCTGACTATATCCCTCCTGACTTTGTGGCTGATTCCCTGGTTGAACACTTCCCTGCGAGAGAAAGCTTAGGGAGCCAAACGCTTTTGTTTCCCAGAGTGGAAAGTGGGGGTCGGGAGGTGTTAGTCAAACAGTTCACAGCCCAAGGAGCCAAGGTGGTGGAAGTTGCGGCCTATCAATCGCGCTGCCCTGATCACATAGAGCCGGGGGTCATTGCGGCTCTGCAACAACAGACCATTGATGTCGTCACCTTTGCCAGCTCTAAAACCGTTCGGTACTTTTATCAGCTCCTTCAGCAGGCCCAAGCCGATCAACTCACGCTAGATCAATGGCTTACTCCATTAACGATTGCTTCTATTGGTCCTCAGACCTCCTTAACCTGCCAAGACATATTGGGGCGAGTGGATATTGAAGCACAAGAATATACCTTAGATGGCTTAACCCAAAGTATTGTGCATCACTTTAGCGGGCAGCCGTCAAACTAGGATCATTCCACACCAAAATTCCTGGAAAATTCCCTGCCACCGTAAAGCCTGCCCAGTACCAAGGATGCTTAAACGGGCAGGACTTAAAGCCCTTCGAGTGGGCCGTCGCTTCTAATGCCAACGATATCTGTTGGAGAGTTTCGGCCTGTGGTGGATTGGGTCCTAAAGATCTCGCGAAGGTCTCCCACCAGAGGATGACATCGGTATAGGTTAAATTGCGAAGCCAATGCTGTGCTTGCTTAAGCGCATAGACCGGATTACAGTTTTGATGCAAAAGATGATGGAAGCGAGCCATCAATAAAATCCGCGAGTGGTGGTTGACCATCCACAGACTACTTAACACATGGGGAACGCCTGAGGATAAGAGACAGGTTTCCAGCTCGGGGACAGGGTTAGAAAGAGGCTTCACTTTAGCTCCCCCCGATAGGCAAATAACGGAATAGAGTTCCCAATTCAACTGAAATAGCTCAGAGAGTGGCAGGTGGTGTTGATCGCTGAAGCCCCATACTGCGGCTGGGACGGATCGGTCGACTGTTGTGTTAGCCGCCCCCGTGCAATGAAGACAACCCGTCGAGACTTTAAGTGCGGCAGTCAGCGTTTTCGGAGTGAGTTGCGTACCAGAGAGTTGAACATGTTGGTGATAAGAGCGAGTAATGGCTAAGGACTCTAGGTCTTGGAGATCCGTATGACTGCCATCACTCGGAGGAGGCGTAACGCTCAGTAAATAGTCTGAATGAGGGGGTTTCGTCTTCAGGAGATTGAGGCCAATCGTTAGGCTAGGGAGGAGGGTAATGCTGAAGTGTTCAGGGAAAAGGGTCGCAATCGGAAGATGGCGCCACCCCGTGGGGGGAATCAAGATAATTTCTTGAATTCCCGCTAACATGCGTTCGCAAAGTGTCTCGATTCTCAGGATCCCTTTGAGTTGGATGAGAAACTGGTCGGCCTGCCCTCGCTCCCAAAAGTCTGACCCCATCTTGAGAGCAGTCGGCTCAGAAACGGGGGAAGATTGCTGAGCTTTTTCCCAATTGCTGCACCAGAGTTGCAGTAGATAGCGCTGATGGAGGGGGGACGCCACTAATTCCGACTGATCCAGCCTTGCCGTTTCATTTAGCGTTAGCTCTGGCGTCAACAGCAGCGGATCTTGATTGTCTTTGAGCACAAACGTCGAGACAGCTACTGGGCTAATATGCCAGTAAATAATGGCTCGCCGTGGGTTAAGCAGGGCTTGGCAGTCTGTGTACTGAATCGGCTTATTCTCATACTCAGGTCCAAAGCGCCAGCGACCTAGGGTTTGATCTTGACACTGCTCCGCCCAAAGCAGAGCGTCCTTGAGTTGATTTTGTTGGATAAGCCAATCCACTTGCAGGCGTTGAAACCCCACATACCGGTGCTCAAGTTGTAATAACTGTGTGGGAGTGAGATTCGCATTCTGTTTAAGCGTTTGGAGCTTAATTGCCGCTTCCAACAGCATGGATTGGATGGCAGACACCTCTTGCAAATGAAACCGGACCTGTAATAAGGATTCCCAAAGGTCTAGATGCTGCTGGGGAAAAGTCTGAAAATCCAGTAAGCCTAGCGCTCTCAAGTAGCTGAGCTTTGCGGATCGCCACAGGGCGGGGGAGGAATCCTGCTGGGCCTGCTGAACTTGAATATCCCCTTTGCGCTGGTGGAGGCTACCACAGCCAAAGGCATATTCTTCAGCGTCACACCAGAGTGTTTGAATCCCTTGATCCAAGATGGCTAGTCCTGCCTCGACGCCGTCAGTGTGCAGAATGGCCATGCCAAGATCTTCCCACGCCTGCCAGAGTTGACCATCTGTCCACCGGAGGGCTTGCTTATAGCTTTGAATCGCTTCTTTGAAGTTGCCTAGCTGAATAAGAAGGCTGGCTCGATTATTCCAGGCCTGATAAAAGTCAGGTTGATACTCGATCGCACGTTCGAAGCTGGCGATCGCATCGCCACGTCGCTGCAAATTGAACAACACCAAGCCTCGCTGATACCATGCTTGAGCTTGATCCGCTTTAAATTCTAGAACGGTATCGTAGGCTGCAAGAGCTGCAGCATAGTCACCAGCCTGGGTACAGGCCTGGGCACGCTTCCACCAAAAGTCATAATCAGCAGCAAGGTGGGGAGAGGGAGCAGCAGCCGACGGGGAAGGCTGAGGAGGTTCACCAACCGTAGCCTGCCTAATGCTAGCGGTTTGTCCCTTCGCTTTCGTTAATAAAGCCTCAAGGGGAATCGATCGAAGTTTAGCATCAGGACTTCCGAACAAACGCTGGGCATTATGATTAGCCGTAATGGCTTCATCATAAAATTCCAGTTTCTGCAAAATACTGCCACACTGCAGCCATGCCTCTGCATTTCTGGGGGTCAGCGTTAAGCCTTGATGAATACAATTGAGAGCATCCACATACTTGGCTGCCTGGAGATAGGTTTTAGCCTGCTCAATCCAAGTCAATGAGTCTGAGGAATTAGAGGGTGTCATACTAGAATATCTCCCGACCATTAAGCCTCTAAATGGACAGGCAAACTAAAAAAATCTTGAGAAATCATTGAACCAATCTTCACTGCTCCTAGTCTAAAGGATTGTGAAGAGCCGTTAGCAAAAAATAGTGACAGCAAATTAATGTGAGTGCCGATCCACTGAAGATTGATGATTCAGACCATGCCTTAATTCAGGGGTGTTTACAGGAGAGTACCCAAAGTTTTCGGGTTCTGTACCGTCGGCATCAGCATCGGGTGCGGTCGACACTGATGTCCTTGTGCGACCCAGAGGTCTTAGATGACCTGGTTCAAGACGTGTTTGTCCGGGTGTGGAAAGGGCTACCTAAGCTGGAAGGTCGAGCCAAATTTACGACTTGGCTCTATCGAATCACCTGGAATGTGGCAGCGGATTATCGGCGGTCAGCAGCGCAAACGCGATCGCGCTGGCAATCCCTGACCCATCAGCTCCCCCATCAGTCCACTGAACCCAATTGGCAACATCTTCACTATCAGGATTTGATTAAACGGGGGCTGACCCAGCTGAGTTTTGAGCATCGCAGTGTAATTGTGCTCCATGATTTACAAGATCTTCCCCAACAAGAGATTGCTGAGATGTTTGAGATTCCGCTGGGGACCGTCAAATCTCGTCTTTTCCATGCCAGAGCAGCCCTCCGAAAATTTTTGCAACATGAAGAGATATCCCTATGAACCCACCTGCCGATCCTGATCCAAATTTAAATTGCTCTGACCCCAACCCGGAGAAGTTTGCAGACGATCCAGCCTTGGTGAACTTTCTGCAGCGATATCAGCCAGAAGTGCCAGCAGCATCCCCTGATCTGGAAGACCGCATCCTCAATGCTGTTTTGGATGAAGTCACCCAGTCTCAATCTGCTGCTCCACCACCGATGTCGGCTGAGCACAAGGGATGGAAAATGGCCAGATGGGGGATTCCGGCTGCGATCGCAGCCACCATCACCCTCTTATGGGGCGGATCGCAGATTTGGCGGACTGCAAAACGGCCCATCCCCTCAGAGAGAGATTTAGAAGCCTTTGTGGCGGATAGTTGGATGAGTGCCTTTGACCCCTTTAATGATGTGGACACCGATGTATTGGCGGATCCAGGGGAGTGGTGGGGACAACCACCATCGTCATCCGTCCTTGCTGAAGCCAATACGAATCTATGCAAGAGGTCCAGTTCATGTCACGAATAAATAAAGGCATCCTTCTATGCTTGGCCCTGATTGGGATATGTTCCCTCGGTCAATGGGTCGGAAATACCTTGCAGCCCAGCGTGGCTCAAGCTCCTGAACGTCCCCAAAGACGACGCGTTAGAGGGTTGTTCCGAGACTTACAGTTGTCTCAGGAACAGCGACAAGCCATCCGAGCGATCCGCCAAAAACAGGGTTCTCAAACGCGGAAAAAGGCACAACTACTACAGCAAACACGCCAAGAATTGAAGACCATGATTGCCGGTGAGGCGACTGAGGCAGACGTTCGAGCTCAATTCCAAACCTTAGAACAGCTCACTCAAGAAACGCTAAAACTACGGTTTGAGAATATGATGGCCATTCGCAAAGTGCTGACTCCCAAGCAACGTCAGCAGCTGGCACAAAAACTAGCAGAGCGACGACAACAGCGACGGTTTAATCTTCAGGCACCTCAGGGGTAGCCTCAGGCCGCAGTACTTTGGTGATCTCTTGGATCACCGATTGCCCCACCGATTCTACAGACTGATCTGGTTTGAGCAAGATATGAACATCCGCTTGCCGATAGAGCGGTCGCCTTTGCGTGAGTAAGTCTTCCAATACTTGTTGAGGATTGGGTTTTTGCAGCAATGGACGGGACTGGTCCGCCTGCAAGCGTTGCCATAACTGCTTAGACTCGACGTCTAGCCAGATGACCAGACCATGTTGCAAAAAACTCCAATTTTTTTTCTCCAAGACAATTCCACCCCCTGTCGCCACGACCAGTTTGGTATGAGCAGCGACTTCTGACAGAACCTTGGATTCAACTTGCCGAAAATGAGCTTCACCCGATTCCGCAAAAATATCGGTAATGGCTTTGCCCGTCAGTTGGGTGATCAAGTCATCGGTGTCGACAAAGCCGTAGCCCAACTGTTTCGCTAAAGCCCGGCCCGTTGTCGATTTACCACACCCCATCATGCCGATCAGGTAGAGATTGACGCCCTTAAGGTTGATCATTCCAAATGGCAGAAGGATTAACCTGAAGCATGGTCTTTGAAAGACCGATAGGCTTTCTCAGGATCGTAAAGGTGGCACTCTTCAGAAATTTCTTTCATCAAGGCCCAGTTAAACTTTCGCTCATACACATACTGTCCCCAATTTTCCTTCAGGCTTTGGTGGGCCATGCGGAGATTATAGGAAGGAATCGCTGTGGAAACGTGATGAGGGATATGGACGTTAATGTCGTGGCAAAGGAACTCAACCCAACGAGGATAATCGCAATGAACTGAACCCACAAGCTGGGCTTCTGCTGCGTTCCAAACATCGGTGGGTTGGAAGGGAATATCAGCAGCCGTGTGGTGAACGATGGTGAAGGTACTCATCCAGAAGTGGTAAACCATCCAAGGAATCAACCAAAACTTGACGAACCCCCAAATGCCAGTGAAGTAGATCAGGGTTGGGAATGCGATCGCAGCGAACAATACCACAACGCCGATGGAAAGTTTGACATCACCTTTGTCTTTCTCATCAAAGGTGGTCCAGTTGAAGTGGAGATTGGCCCAATGAACAATGGAACCCACCCACCAAAAATAACCGCGAATTAGCTCATAAACGGTGCGAATCACCGGATCAAGGCTTTCATACTCAGCCCCATCAAAGGGTCGCCAGGCATTATCCACATCCAGCTCATTGGTATGAGCATGATGGAAGTTATGCAAAATGCGCCAGCAATGAAATGGATAGATCAGGGGTGCCATAAATAAGTGACCCACCAGATCGTTCACCCAGCGTTTCTTGGCAAAGGAGCGATGGCCCGCATCATGACCAATCACAAAGAAACCCGTTAGGGCTGTGCCCGTGAAGATCCAGGCCAGAGGCAATAAATACCAAGGAGAATTAACAATCGCTACATAACCTAAGGCCACCATCAATACATTGATGATTGCTCCTGTCCAAGCCTTTACTGCATTCTGCTTAAAACATTCCTTGGGCAGAGATTTGATAACATCTTGAAGGGTTATGTCCGGATCGGTGAGTGTCCGCAGTTGAGGGTCAGACTTGACAAGGGATGCAGTCATAGCTGAATTAGGAATCTCCTGAGCTGAAATACGTGATCAAGCACCCGATGTCAGGGAACCAAGTAGGGTGTAATGCTTCCAACCTGGACGGTTAATGGGGGCTTTATGATCCGGCCGTATTGCAAGGCATTTGAGGCTTGAATTAATCGCAAGACAAATCAATATTTCTCAAAAGCACTTTACACAACTAAACCTCTGTTTTTATAACATGATTTGGGGATCAATCGGTGTTTTTGTTAGGGGATTCCTAGGACGGCAACCCGTTTATAGATAGTGACTTTAGCGAACCTATTCCTGAGTGAATTACCATAGGAACGGTCTTCCTTTTAGCCCCATCCAGCCTCTTACTTCGTTACATAACTTTATGAGCTTAGATTCGCGCCGATACCACATCACCACCTATGGCTGCCAGATGAACAAAGCTGACTCTGAGCGGATGGCTGGGGTTTTAGAAAACATGGGCTACCAATGGTCCGAGAACCCAGATGATGCCAATTTGATTCTCTGCAATACCTGCACGATTCGAGACAATGCCGAGCATAAGGTCTATTCTTATCTGGGTCGGCAGGCGAAGCGCAAACATGCGCAACCGGATTTAACCTTAGTCGTCGCGGGCTGTGTGGCCCAACAAGAAGGAGATGCTCTACTACGCCGGGTGCCCGAACTCGATTTGGTGATGGGACCTCAACATGCCAACCGGCTGCAGGATTTATTAGAACAGGTGGCCAACGGTCAGCAGGTGTTGGCAACGGAGCCCATTCACATCGTTGAAGATATTACGAAGCCCCGTCGAGATAGTGCTGTCACGGCTTGGGTAAACGTGATTTATGGATGCAATGAACGCTGCACCTATTGCGTCGTTCCTAATGTACGGGGAGTAGAACAATCCCGCACGCCAGAGGCGATTCGGGACGAAATGGTGCAGCTCGGAGAACAAGGCTTCAAAGAGGTCACTCTCCTAGGACAAAATATCGATGCCTATGGTCGTGATCTACCCGGCACAACCTCAGAAGGTCGGCATCAACATACCCTGACGGATCTCCTCTACTTTGTCCATGATGTGCCGGGTATTGAAAGAATTCGGTTTGCCACCAGCCATCCTCGCTACTTTACCGAGCGTTTGATTCAGGCTTGCTATGAGTTGCCCAAGGTTTGCGAACATTTCCACATCCCCTTTCAATCAGGGGATAACGATGTTCTCAAGGCCATGTCCCGAGGCTATACCCACGAGAAATACCGTCGCATCATCGATAATATTCGCGCGATTATGCCGGATGCCTCTATCAGTGCCGATGCAATTGTGGGCTTTCCGGGAGAAACTGAAGCGCAGTTTATGAACACCATGCAGTTAGTCGAAGATATTGAATTCGATCTGCTGAATACAGCCGCCTATTCTCCTCGCCCTGGGACACCTGCGGCCCTTTGGGAGAATCAACTCAGTGAAGCGGTTAAAGCTGATCGGCTGCAGCGATTGAATCGTTTAGTGGGGGTGTGTGCAGAGTTGAGATCGCAACGCTATGCCAACCGTATCGAAGAAGTCCTCGTCGAAGACCAAAATCCCAAAGATCCCACGCAAGTGATGGGACGAACCCGGGGTAATCGTCTCACTTTCTTCCCTGGCAAGATTGAGGAATTACGGAGCCAAGTCGTATCGGTAAAAGTCACTGAGGTCAGATCTTTCAGTCTAACCGGAGAACCCTTATCGTCCTTAGCAACTACCGTTCGCTAGGTGGAGTCTGCCCCCTAGATCATTAGCATTGGTTTTAATGCGCTAAAAACGCCTCAACTTTTTTGGCACTTAAAATTTTTTCTGTGCTACCTTAGTGCTTCTGACGCACGTCTAAACTCTAGGCATTGGGTGCATATCTCATCCCTGGGAGTTGATTAACGAAACCTTGTAGCTCTAACTGCAAAATTTCACCCGATACTTCCCCCGCCGATAGATTAACAGATTGAACTATCAAATCGAAGGGAACAGACCCATCTCCTGACTGCTGGCAAAGCTGACTCACCGTTTTCAAGATTGCTGCTTGTGCAGAGGGAAGGGTAGAAGGAATCTTAGGAGCGCTCGGAGTAGGGGCTGGTGATAAGGGCGGCATAGCTCCTAACTGATCCAATAACTGACCAATCCCTAGAATTAACTGAGCTCCTCGTTGCACCAATCCTAAACAGCCCATTGCCCGAGGATTATCCAACGAACCCGGTAGAACATAGATATCGCGGTTATACTCATTGGCCTGATAGGCCGTAATTAACGCCCCTGATTTTGTCGGAGCTTCCATCACCAGCAAGGCACGGCATAAACCCGCCACAATCCGATTTCGACGGGGAAAATGGGCTCGGCTGGGTTGTGTGCCTGCGGGATACTCACTTAAGAGCAAGCCCTGTTGCTCAATGGTTTGATACAGTCCCTGATTTCGGGGTGGATAAATCATATCCACTCCCGTCCCTAGAACCGCAATCGTGCGGCCACCGCCCTCGATACACCCTAAATGGGCCTGGGTATCAATTCCTTCCGCCATCCCAGACACAACCGTAATACCGCGCTTTGCTAAGGCATAGGCAATCTTTCGAGTCCATCGTTTGGCATATTCAGACGGATCTCGGGTTCCCACAATCCCCACCATCGGGGTACTGCCTTGATTCTCAGAAAGCTGGACTTGTCCTCGATAGTAAAGCAGAGGGGGAGAATCAGCGATTTCCGTGAGTATTCGCGGGTACTCCGAATCAGCCATGCACCAAAAGTTCGGATTCTTTTGTAAATGCTGGTTTAAAAGTTCGGTCGGATGTCCGGCTTGACGATACTTTTGAATGGTTCTCAGGGTTTGAGCCCCAATCCCTGTAACCGTTCCTAACGTAGCTGCATCTGCTGACCACGCTGCAGATAAAGTACCAAAGCGCTGCTGTAAGCGTTTGAGAACCACTGGACCTATACCGGGTATTTGCGACCAAGCTAACCAATAAGGGCGTTCTTCCACGTTCTTACAGACTGCCGATATGTGCGCAAAATATCTGGTTGATGCATCTAAAACAACGACATCGATGATGCTGGAAAGTGGTAAGAGTCAAGAGCACAGCGAAAATCTTAGATGCTCATCCTGAGGCTGCTATGCTGCTTCAACGGGCTTGACCGCTTGCTTAGAAAAGCCTTGCTTGGTCAATTCTTGGTTCAACAACAAGCTATTCTCCACCCGATCCACAAACATAACGCCGGTTAAATGATCCATTTCATGTTGAATCACCCGCGCCAATAAATCGGCAGCAACAATCACTTGCGGTCTGCCTTGCTCATCTTTATAGGCCACTTCGATCTGGGCCGGTCGACGGACATCTAGATATACGCCAGGAATGCTGAGACAACCTTCTTGGCCTAAAGCTACGTCAGCGCTATGACGACGAATTTTAGGATTAATCAGAATAATGGGCTGATTAGCAGGCTCTTCTGGATCGGTATCCACAACAATCAGCTGTTTACCAACAGCGACTTGTGGAGCAGCCAGACCTATCCCATCCGCGCTATACATGGTCTGTAGCATTTGACGAGCGAGTTCCCGAATCTCATCATCCACTTTGGAAATGCGCTTGGCGGATTGTCTAAGCACACGATCGCCAAGGACATGAATATTTAGAGGAGGATTTTTAAGTTTGCGCTTTTCAACCTGAACTTCAGAAGACATAACCAAATGTATAGGTGGAACTGAAAAAATGAATAGAGAGACTCTATATCTCCAATTGTACTCAATCCAGGTTGGGTCCCTCAAATAACCCAACCTTTGACCCGCCTACCTCTTGTTCCCATAAAATTAGCAGGGTGTGCCGCTTAGCACAGCACACCCTGCCGTTACCTAACCAAAGTCAGGCTCAATCAGGCTTCTGGTCTCTAGCTGTTGCGATTGTCTTTGACTCAAGGTCTACGAAATAGATTGCGATTATGCAGTAATCGCAGCAAAAAATGGATGGATAAGAGATACAGAGATGCGATCGTCAAGATTAACACGGGAAAAGGAATCGTTAGCATGGCAGTGTCGGAGTGTAAGAGGGAAGGTAAAGGTGGACTCAGGATGAATGAGATCAACAGATGAGGCAAACCTAGCCCTTGATTAAACATGCAAAGCACCCACGATAGACAGGATCAGCTCCTCTCTTCCGTGGTACGGCAACCTGGGGCAGGCTATTCTTTCAAGACATGAGAATTATGAAAATTCTCATTACAAACCAATAAGCTAACTACCAAAGTAGCCAAGCTTATACTTATTACTCCCAACACCCAAGGCAGACGAAAAACTTGCGTAGAAACGTTACATGGTTTCGAGACAGAAGGCCCGCTAAGCAAGTAAAAAGAGCAGCAAATACTCTTTATTACGCTTGCAAAGTGAGAATATCAGTTTTTCTAATTCCTTGAATTCCAAGTTAGCACAGCCCTCTGGGAATTGTCAGTCCCATTTATGAGTAAAATTAACAATTTTTAATAATCCCTAGAAATGTTTGCCAGAAACTTTTCTAGGGATTGAATTGGAATAGATTTTTAATCTCTTGAAATTAAAATAATGAATATTCAGACTGAAGGATCCCCCATTTGAGGAAGTGTAGAGATATAAGATTAATTAATACCTAGAGCGTTAGCATTGCCCTAGATAGCGCCAAAGAGAGTAGCTTCGTTGTATTCCCCAATAGAAAGAGCATCCATTTGCACATTGCAAATGGATGCTCAGAAGTTAAATACCCCTATGGCTTACAAAGCTGAGGGCTAAAAGATTAAAACAATCCCAATGTCAATGATTTGTCAATGGGGAATGTGGCACCAATGCCCAA
The DNA here is from genome assembly GCF_028285565.1 of Acaryochloris sp. IP29b_bin.148. Taxonomy (GTDB): domain Bacteria; phylum Cyanobacteriota; class Cyanobacteriia; order Thermosynechococcales; family Thermosynechococcaceae; genus Acaryochloris. The sequence continues at coordinate 56,110 of NZ_JANQOY010000046.1, read as the reverse complement.
CCACAAGGTCACAACCACGCTGAATAGAAAAACACTAGTTGCAACGGGTCGGCGGAAGGGATTCTGGAACTTATTTACATTCTCAATGAAGGGAATCAGCATTAATCCCAAAGGAATGGTGGTCTGAATTAGAACACCTAATAACTTACTGGGAACTGTCCGCAAAATTTGGAAGACAGGGTATAGATACCATTCAGGCAAGATCTCTAAGGGCGTCGCGAAGGGGTTAGAAGGCTCGCCGATCATTGCTGGGTCCAGAATTGCTAGACCAATGACCAACGATATGGTGCCCATAATAACAATGGGGAAAACATAGAGAAGGTCGTTTGGCCAGGCAGGCTCACCATAATAATTATGGCCCATGCCTTTCTTCAGTTTTTCCTTTAACTTAGGATCGCTTAGATCAGGTTGCTTGAGTATTTTTCCCATGGTTGCGAGTGTTCTCCGTTCTATTTTTGGGTCAGCAGGTGAGGGTTCTCACAAAGACTTGCGTCAAAAGTCTGAGACTCCGAAAACAGAAAACCCGATTCAGAGCCTAAAAAAGAGTTTACAAAGGACCAGAAATACCTTGCTTCCGAATCATCAGGAAGTGAAGCAGCATAAACACTGCAATCAACCAAGGTAGGACAAAGGTATGCAAACTGTAAAAACGAGTAAGGGTAGATTGACCCACGCTAGTGCCACCACGTAGCAGCTCAACGATAGAAGAACCAACCACAGGAATTGCTTCAGGTACACCAGAAACAATCTTGACAGCCCAGTAACCGACTTGGTCCCAAGGTAGAGAGTAACCTGTCACACCAAAGGTAACGGTAATCACCGCTAGGATAACGCCAGTGACCCAGGTGAGTTCGCGGGGCTTTTTGAATCCGCCGGTTAGATAAACACGGAAGACGTGAAGGATCATCATCAGGACCATCATGCTGGCAGACCAGCGGTGGATGGACCGAATCAACCAGCCAAAGTTGACTTCAGTCATGATGTATTGAATGGAGTTAAAGGCTTCAGTGACCGTTGGCCGATAGTAGAAGGTCATGGCAAATCCAGTGGCAAACTGGATAATGAAGCAAGTTAGGGTGACTCCACCCAGACAGTAAAAAATATTGACGTGAGGCGGCACGTACTTGGTGGTGACGTCATCGGCAATCGCCTGAATCTCAAGGCGTTCCTCAAACCAGTCGTACACTTTGCTCATAAAGCTAGGGGTTCCAAAAAATGTATCGCTCTTCATAAAAAATGTAACACAGTGCCTATACCCCTTTCAGAAAATCACAGAGGTATTTTGCTAGCTCGCCTCAATTGAACTCATTTTTGAGAATTACTGGAGAACAATTCAACGTAAATTCGACGTTACAAAGGGCTTTAGAGGAGCGATGAGGGCAAGATAAAGCCGAATATCGTTAGAATTTACAAATGATTAAACGTATTGTTAGCTATATATTTATTCTCCAATTTGCCCTCACCCTAGTGGTTGTGCCTCCTGCCACAGCCTTGACGGAGGAGCAGTTGCTCTATAACGAAGCCTGGCGCCTAGTCGATCAAGCGTTTGTGGATGACTCCTTCAATCACCAAGATTGGCGATCGGTGCGTCAAAAGGCGTTGGCGGGCCAATTGCCCGATCGGGAGGCCACTTACAAGGCTATTCGCGACATGTTGGATAGTCTGGACGATCCATTTACTCGCCTTTTGCAGCCGAAGCAATACCAAAGCTTAAAGACTAGTACATCTGGTGAGTTGACGGGAGTTGGCTTGCAAATCATTCAAAATGAAAAGTCGGGCTATTTAGAAGTACTGGCTCCGATTGAAGGATCGCCGGCTGCTAGTGCAGGTCTCCAGGCCGCAGATCAAATTCTCAAAATTGACGATACCATCACCACAGATCTGTCTTTGGATGAAGCGGCTGAGCGGATGCGAGGTCCGATTGGATCAACCGTGACGTTGAAAGTGCAGCGGCCTGAGCAGGGTGTATTGCTGTTTCCGATTAAACGCGATCGCATTGCCATTAACCCAGTGTTTGCTGAATTACGCTCCCAATCCAATGGTCAAGCGATTGGCTTTATTCGCTTGCGCCAATTCAATGCCAACGCCACGCAAGAGATGCAGGCGGCGATTAATCGTCTCGAAGCCGCAGGGGCTGACGGCTATATTCTAGATCTGCGCAACAATCCCGGCGGCTTACTACAAGCGGGGGTTGAAATTGCTCAGATGTGGCTGGAACCCAGTCCGATTGTCTATACCGTTGATCGACAGGGCATCCGTAATAGTTTTGAAGCCCGGGCTGGTTCACTCACGGATGCACCACTCGTGGTGCTCGTGAATCGAGGCAGCGCCAGTGCCAGTGAGATCTTAGCCGGGGCCTTACAGGACAATGGCCGAGCCAAACTCGTGGGAGAGCAAACCTTTGGTAAAGGCTCGATTCAGTCCCTGTTTAATCTCTCCGATGGTTCAGGGTTAGCCATTACCATCGCTAAGTATGAGACCCCCAGTCATCGCAATATCAACAAGGTGGGCATCAAACCCGATAAAATCGTTGCCCTCAAAACCCTGCGGAGTGACCAAGTGGGGACGGATGCGGATACTCAATATCAGCAGGCCCTCAAACTTCTGGCAGAACCAGCGGTGATTGCCAGTGCAACCTCTACCTAGTCGGACGTACCACGATCCCTTGCACGGGAGTATTACCTTATCAACGGACGATCCAATCGAATCTCTGTTGATTCAGTTGGTGGATACCCCCGAGTTCCAACGACTCCGTCGAATTCGTCAATTGGGAACCGCGAGTCTGACCTTTCATGGGGCCGAAGGGTCTCGGTTTACCCATTCCTTAGGTGTGATGCATGTGGCCCGGCTGGCCTTTGATCGGCTGATGCAAGTGTATCCCCAACTCAAACCCTATCGAGCCCTCGTGCTGTGCGGGGCCTTGCTGCATGATATTGGCCATGGTCCTTTTAGTCATACGGGGGAAGATATTTTTCACAGCCACCACGAGACTTGGACTCGCACGATTCTGAGGGAATCGCCCCGAGTGCGGACATTACTCGATCAGTTTGATCCTCAGTTAGCCGCTCAGCTAGAGCAGGTTTATTTGAAAACCTTTGAGCCGCCCCTGGTCAGCCAATTGGTATCGAGTCAGCTTGACTGCGATCGCCTCGATTACCTGCTGCGAGATAGCTACTTTACGGGGGCGTCCTATGGCCAGCTCGATTTAGACCGGATTCTAATGGCCTTGGATTATGACCCCCATACCCAGCAATTAGTGGTTGCCCAGAAAGGCCAAGCGGCCATTGAGCATTATCTGGTGGTCCGCTACTTTATGTATGCCCAGATTTACAATCACCCCAAAAATCTGGCCTCTGCCTGGGGCTTAGTCCAGGCCTTTCGGCGGGCCAAGGAACTGTTAAAAGTGGGGAAGATTAGTGCGGATTCAACGGTTCGAGCCTGGTTATTCCAGACCGATGGCAATTTATCTTTGCAAGATTATCTAGCGGCGGATGATATTGTTTTCACCTACCATCTGCACCAATGGCAGCAGAGTGACGATGCCCTTTTGAGTGATTTATGCTGCCGTCATCTCAATCGAGAGTTGCTTAAGGCCATGGATATTACCGATCTAACGACCGATCAACAACAAGCGTGTTTATCTCATAGCCAGGCGTTAGTGCGAGCGCAAGGCTGGAGCCCCGAATACTATACGGGACTACAAGTGGCCTTAACTCGGGGCTATACCCTATACCAACGAGGTATCAATTTACTAACCGAGCAAGGTCTGATTGAAATTAGTGACATTTCGGTCCTGGTACAAGCCTTAATTCAACCGTTTCGACGGGCCTGGATTATTTATCCGCTGGCGATTGAAGATGATTTGTACCAGATCCCCCTTTTACGGGAGCAGCGCCTGCAGCAGACTGAATCTAAAGATGAACTAGGCACTCTAGAAATATAGGCGCAAGGGGTAGTGAAATCCGCCTTCAAGCTAGAGATACCCTGGGTAAAAAAATGGGTAACATGGTTAAATCACATCTCTGCCGTAAGCAATCAATCTATGATGCGAAGGGCCATGTTAGGCTTAACCCTGATTAAGCAGATGATCTTGAGATATAGTTTTATTTCTGACCGATAAATTTTTTTGAAGTTGTTATTCCCAATAAAAACACCATGGATGCTGACCAGGAAACAAAGACGACTGCCGAATTGGATGTAAACACTGATACCTCTGGAAGCTTGTCACGTCTTTCTGCGGACGAGTCCACTACGATTGACGTTAAAGAGATTGGCGAAAAGTTACGCGATTTTGTGGATGTTTTTCCCAAACAGGTGGGGGAAACCTTTGATATCTACAAAAAGCCCTTAACGACGGGTGCCATTATTCTAGCGGCCTTGGTCTCTGTGGCTGTAGCTGACGGGGTTTTGGACGTCCTCAATGCCATTCCTTTGGTTGCACCGCTCCTAGAACTGATTGGTTTAGGATACTCTGCTTGGTTCGCTTGGCATTATCTACGGTATGCCGAAACTCGCCAGAAGTTGGTCACAGATTATCGGCAACTCAAGGACAAAATCACGGGTGGATCTGACTAACGTCTATCTGCACGGTTTTTAAGTGAGGCTGCATTTGCAGCCTCACTTATTTTTTGGGCCAATATTGGGGGCCGAGATCTTAAGAGTTAAGACGTTCCAGTTGCCACAGAATTTGGTTGCCTTCCCGCCTGACTCGGGAGATCAGCCAATTCCGCCACACCCATTCATCGCCGCGACTGGTGACGGCGTTGGCGTGAACAGCCATCAGATCAGCAAGTTCAGAACTGGTGATCAGATACCCTTCTTTGGCAACATGATCGGCAATTTCCAAGGTTTCGACGAGATCCTGTAGATGAGAGATCCGCGATTCACTGGCAGGATGTTCTGAATGATCGGGGGGATGTTGATTCGATTCGGAAGCGTCTGGCATGGCACTGGGGGTAATTTGGTGAAGGTTAGGCGTTTGATGCTGGGAAAAAGCACGGGCGATCTGATCACAACGCTCATTGCCTTCATGGCCTGCATGAGCGCGGATATAACGCCAGTCTATGGTTGCATCATTAAGTTGATCGAGCTGTTGCCATAAATCTTGATTGAGAACCGCTTTACCTTTAGCCGTTTTCCAGCCTTTGCGTTTCCATCCTGCCAACCACTTAGTAATGCCATTTTTGACGTACTCGCTGTCAGTATAGAGGGGAATGGTCCTGGGTAATGGTTGGTCTTGCAACAATTCTAAGATTGCGATCGCAGCCTGCAATTCCATCCGGTTATTGGTCGTTTGGGGAACAAACCCACCTATTTCATGGCAGGATCCATCTTTGAAGTAGATGATACTCCCCCATCCACCTGGCCCAGGATTCCCCGAACAAGCGCCATCGGTATAGATACTCTCAATGTCAGAAAAAGCAGGCATGGTCAGTCATCATTACAGCAATCGTCGCTCCTATCCTATGCTGATTGGTCGCAACGAAAACGGAATTGATTATTCATAGAGGAATTGGACAATATGCCCCCCTTAATTGTGGCTACCCAAAACCCTGGCAAATTGAAAGAGATGCAGCAACATCTCGCCGATTTACCCTGGGATTTACAGCTAATGCCCCCGGATCTAGAGATTGAAGAAATCGGCACCACCTTTAGCGAAAATGCCATTCTCAAAGCCACTCAAGTGGCCCAACAGCTAGAGCAATGGGCCATTGCTGATGATTCTGGCTTAGAAGTCATGGCCTTAGATGGTGCTCCCGGCATTTACTCGGCTCGATATGGCAAAACCGATACGGATCGGATTCAACGTCTGCTGACAGAACTCCAGGGAAAGACCGATCGCAGTGCTCAATTTGTTTGCGTGATTGCGTTGGCCCGACCAGATGGCAGCGTAGCTTGCCAAGCGAAAGGGATTTGTCCGGGAGAAATTCTGCAGGCCCCTCAGGGAGAGGGCGGATTTGGCTATGACCCCGTTTTCTATGTTCCCTCTCAGCAGCAAACCTTTGCTGAACTATCAGCCTCCGCCAAACGCCAGATCAGCCATCGGGGGGAAGCCTTTAAGGCTCTGATGCCTCAACTGTTAGCCCTGCAGGCTTAGGGTGAAATCACTAAATGCCACTCGGCATCTGTCTGCTTGAGGGTCGGTTGAGGGGTGTCTCCCACCACATAAGGCCCCCAATATTTTTGCGAGCCATCCAGAGCAAAGGCCATCAAGACATCGCCTTGATAGAGCTGGAGCGAACCTGAAGGCACGGAGACCTTGAGGCCACCAATACTGCCTTCTTGGGGGGCAAAGTCCCAGTGAACCGGCTCTTTGAAATGAGGTGTTTCGGGGGGGCTGGGATGGTTGGGATTGAGATGACTGCGCAGCACCACGCGAATCGGAAATTGGGTTTGATTGCTAATGCGAAGGACATCGGTGCGCGGGTCAATGGACAGCGGCGGCGTTTTTTGGGCGGTGACCTCCGGTCGGTCTTGAGCTGTCGCATCGGCAACAGGGGTTTTGACCTCTAACACAGGCGGCGCTTTCTCAGCCGTGACTGAGGGTTCGATCCAAATACTGAAGTAAAGTTGCGTTACCAATAGTGCCCCGGATCCGCCCACAACCGCAGCCAGCACCATCGGTATAATCCCAGATTTCGAAGCCATCCTTTTTTGGCCCCCGTCTATTGATGCCATATCCTATCGCATTTCCAGCCTCCAAACATCTGCAGATGAATGGAAGCGCTATCCTCCGATAAGTTCTGCCCAGGCGAAGGACAGTCCCATCGCAGTAACGACCCCAATCAGAGTGTTGATGCCATTCACCACTTCATTGGTGAGCCAAGTGAACTGGGACTGCACGGTGGCTCCAATTACACTTTCCAAATTGGTGGCAATCAAAGCAGCTATCACACACCATCCCACACCAACGGGTGCGATTAAACCCACTGCCCAGGCCAAGACCGCAATCACCACTGATGCCAGCAGTCCTGCTAAGGTCCCTTCTAAACTAACAGCCCCTTCAGTTCCTCGAGGCACGGGCCGCAATGTGGTGATCAGAAAGGTGCGATTACCATAGGCTTTGCCAATTTCACTAGCCGTTGTATCGGACAGTTTGGTACTGAACCCACTCACATATCCCAAGCACAGCAAAGGTCGATATTGAACCGGGAGGACTAGCGTGGCCAGGGCACATAGGGTAGAACTAGCAGCAGACCCCCAGACATTCTCTGGTCCTCTAGCACCAGAACGCTTTTCGGCGATACCTGCGGCTTCTTTTTCTGCCATGCCGATTTTCGTCACGGTCGACCCAGCCAAAAAGTAGAATAGAACGACACTATACCCTGGCCAACCCAATGTTCCCCAAACAACCACCCCCAAGATCCAGGCATGTCCTAATCCTGCAGGCGTTAAGAGTTTGGAGACCAATCGCCAACCTAGCAGCCCCAGTCCTGTATTAAACAAGACGGCCATCAACCAGGGATTCCAACTCCCAATCTCATCCAAAATCATTCTTGGGACGTACTCAACCTATGGAAAAACAACGGTCTACTGATGACTTCATCCTATTCCACCTCGCTTTTCCTGTCACGAATATCCCTGATACGAAAACCTTTTATCATCAGGGGTTGGGATGTGAGTTAGGTAGAGAAAGTCCTCAATCCTTGATCATGAGCCTCTTTGGTCATCAATTAGTCGCCCATGTAACACGTGATTCGGTCCCGCTGCAAAAGGGGATCTATCCCCGACATTTTGGCCTCGTGTTTTCTCAACTTGACGCTTGGCAAGCGTTGGTTGACCGGGCCAAACACCATCAACTTGAATTTTATCAATCTCCGAGACGTCGGTTTCCAGATTCGCCCCTGGAACATTACACCTTTTTTTTAGCGGATCCCTTCCACAACTTGTTGGAATTCAAGCATTACCATTCTTCCGAGGCAATTTTTGGTTACCAAGGCATCAATCAGATCGGGGATCTTAAGGGATAAGCCCCTAAGTGGGGGACGGCTTCGTCCACAATAGTCGCCAGCGGCTCCAACCAAACACGAATAGGATCCCTAGAGTAATCGCCACAACCCCCACTAGACCCGCTTCAGGACCGAAGATCCCTCCCGTGATCCAAGCAGGCCCTATGACTGTTTGTTCAATCCAATGGTAGCTACTCTGCCCACCCACCGGAAAGCCGAAAACAATGCCTTCAAAAAAATTCCAACCAACATGGATACCCAGCGGCAACCAAAGCTGACGGGTGATAAACCAAGCATAAGCAAGCCATAATCCCACCAGGCAGACCACCAGTGTGGAGAGGGCGTTGGCAGCAGGATTACTCAGATGACGAACCGCAAAAATCATGGAGGTCAAGGTGATTGCCCAGGCCAAATTCAACCCTTCCTTTATATTTTGCAGCCAATAGCCCCGATAGGTCAGTTCTTCGTGCCAAGCCGGACAGATGCCTAAAACAAGAAAGCCTGTAAAGGTTTCTGACACAATCGTTTCGATGGAGTCTTGTTGCCAACGATACCCAGTAAATTGCAGCCATCCTGCCTGAAATTCAAAGCCATAAATTCCGGCCATCAACAGACCTGCCAGCACGAAGCCAAACAATAAATCCCACAGCATCCAAGGATTGATTTCAAGCCCTAAGGAATCAAAAGGCCGTCGATCCAGGTAACGACGGGCTAGAAAAATAGAGAGTGTGGTTGCAGCTAGAAAAATAAGTCGATCAAAGACAAGGGCTTGATCGAAGACTACGGCTTGTTGATTGGTACTTGAGATATTGCGGAAGAAAATAAAGCTGAGGAACACATAGAACGCCAGCTCGAATACGTTTTGGCTCAAAATTCGCCATCCCGCTCTTAAGCGAGGGGAACGGCGACTAATAAAAATCTTTCGGGGCCAGGAACTCACAGGACACTCCTGCGAACAGTTGCGCGTGTGTAATGATGCGTCGATTTCATAAAATAGACTAATTATCCTGTAATCACCAGATTATCGCGATGAACAACGGTTTCTGACCCGGCATACCCTAACACATGCGGAATGTCTTCTGATTGTCTCCCTTGAATCTGCTGCAACTCATCACTACTATAGTTGACCAATCCTCTGGCAATTTCTTCTCCAGCAGAATTATAGAAGCTCACTGCTTCCTGACTTTGAAAATTGCCTTCAACGGCAGTAATGCCCGCAGCGAGTAAAGACTTCCCTGAGTGAGTGATCGCCTTCGCTGCACCATCGTCCAAAATCAGTTTGCCTGTGGGGACAAGAGCATGCGCGATCCAATGTTTCCGCGCATTATGAGGGCGAGGATGGGGATGAAATTGGGTTCCCATACTGTCCCCGGCTAGAATTTTCGGGATGTTTTCTGGTGTTTTGCCTTGAGTAATCACTGTGCGCACCCCCGCATTGGTTGCGATCGCAGCCGCCGAAATTTTCGTTGCCATCCCTCCGGTTCCCCACTGAGATCCGCGATCGCCTGCACTCACCTTGAGCGTGACCAACTCTTCGATATTCTTGACCTGACTAATGGGCTGGGCATCAGGCTGGGTACGCGGATCCGCAGAGTATAGGCGATCAACATCGGTGAGCAAAAACAGCCAATCCGCCTGCACTAAGCCAGCAACCAAGGCCGATAGGGTGTCGTTATCACCAAAGCGAAGGAGTTCATCCACGGCCACCGTATCATTCTCGTTGACGATCGGAATCACGCCCAGTTTGAGCAGTTCTTGCAAGGTATTGGAGGCATTGATATACCGACTGCGATCAGCCAGGTCGCCGCGAGTCAGCAGAACCTGAGCAATGGGCTGTTGCAAACTGGTAAAGAAATCATCATAGATGCGAATTAACCGCCCTTGCCCCACAGCTGCAACGGCTTGTTTGAGGGCAATGGCTTGGGGACGTTCTGCTAGCCCTAATCTTGCACAACCAATGCCGACAGCCCCAGAAGACACTAAAATCACCTGATGACCGACGTCCCGAAGTTGACTGAGAACTTCAACTAAGGCAGCAATGGTCGCTAAGGCCAAATGTCCCGTATCGGGTTGGGTTAGACTTGATGTACCAATTTTGATCACTAGGGTTTGGGACATGTCCAGTAGGCTCTGGCTAGAGTTTAGCCACAGGTTAAGTGAATAAGGCTAAGACGGCAATTTTGATCAGTCGTTGAAACGACTATATTTCACCAATGGGAATAACCAACCACCAAAAATCCCCGCAATCTAACCTTGGCGAGGGTAAACAACAGGGATAAGTCGTGTCAATGATAGTTAGAAAAAATAAGTAAGACCCTATAGGGCTCCGGCAGACCGCAGGCCTAGGATCATGCCAGCCCCAATCCAATGGGCACACACACCTGTCGCCAACATTTCTGGAAGACCAAAGTCTTTCATAAACTCCGGTACAGCAAAAGGCAAAGCTGGACCCTGACCTGCATACTTGATGGTGTAGCGCCCTAAGAACACCATGAGCAAGTTAAGAAACAGCATCAGTATCCCTGTGTTAACGGTCCAGGGATGACTTTCGAAGGTCGTCAAAAGTATGGGATGCATCAAAATTGTTCTCCTAAAAACAGCGAAACGAACTAAATCTCAAAATCTGTAACGTCGCTGACAGAATTATAAAAATTGAACTGGCGCAAAATTTTGTTTTGTTTTAAGAGTTAACATTTCGCCATAAAAGTGATCCCACCTTATGCTGAAGGAAATACATGGGATGCAGGGGATTTTATGCGAGTCAAAATTTGTGGCATTACTCAACTAGAGCAAGGGGTTGCGATCGCAACCTTAGGTGCCGATGCCCTCGGATTTATCTGTGTCTCCCAGTCTCCCCGCTACGTCACACCCCAGCAGATTCAGGCAGTTACCCAAGCGTTACCCAAGCAAACCCTAAAGGGAGACCCCCTAAGTCGGATTGGTGTTTTTGCCAATGCGGCTCTAGACCTGATTCAACAAACCGTAGAAATTGGCCAGTTAACCGGAGTTCAACTCCACGGAGATGAGTCACCCGAATTTTGCCAGCAAGTCAAAGCGAAACTACCCGAGGTTGAGTTGATCAAAGCGTTTCGGGTTCGTAGTGCTGAAACCCTGGCTCAGATCACGCCCTATGAAGCGATTGCGAATACCCTGCTCCTCGATGCTTATACACCTCAAGCCTTAGGTGGAACAGGACATACTTGGGATTGGACACTGCTCAAAACCTTTGCTCCCCAGCTTCCTTGGTTCCTTGCAGGAGGCTTGACGCCAGATAATGTGAATCAAGCAGTAACGACTCTAACCCCCCCAGGGATCGATCTATCCAGTGGGGTGGAGCAAGCTCCAGGAAACAAAGATCTGCAAAAAGTAGAGCAGCTTTTTCAAGTCTGTCAGTCCTGAGTAGCCAAAATTGCAGAGCTGCCACCAGTCTAATAGGCTGAGTTCTTACCATAAGCCATACTCTGTCTACCTTAATATGACTCAGTTTCCCTTCGCTATATATCGTTCCAACGCCAGCTTTAGCTCTTCACTGCGGATGGGTTTACTCACATAATCTTGCATCCCAGCCTCTAAGCACTTTTCTCGGTCCCCCTGCATTGCATTTGCCGTCAGTGCAATCACATAGGGCCGTGTTTCCAACGCCCCAGACTCTTGAATCTGACGCGCTGCTGTCAGGCCATCCATCTCCGGCATCTGCACATCCATCAAGACCACATCATAGGATTGACGATGGAGCGCAGCTAAAACTTCCAAGCCATTGTTCGCCACGTCTGCCTCATACCCCAGCTGTTTGAGAATCAATAAAGCCACCTTTTGATTGACCACAACATCCTCAGCTAGCAAGATGCGCAAAGACTGAAGATTGGGGTTCGGTAGGGCAGGGCTGGGTTCTGCCGTGGGATTGATTTTATGGGGCTGATCTGCTATTGCTCGGACCATAGCAGCTCCTAATTGGGCTTCTTGAATAGGTTTGTTCAGAAGGGCAGAAAAATAGCTTTTGCCTGTAGCCGTTGAAACGGCTTCCACTCCCAAGGAGCTGAACATAATCAAAGGAATATCTGGCTCTAGTGCTAGTTCGTGAATCTGTTTAGCCAAGGTCACACCATCCATATCAGGCATTTGCATATCAACCACCGCCAGATCGAAGTTAGAATCTTGTTGCAAAAGCTCTAGTGCTTCTGGTCCTCCAGACGCTGCATAAGACCGCATTTGCCAGGTCTCTGCTAGTAAGGTCAAGATTTTACGGTTGGTCAAATTATCGTCCACAATAAGAAGCCGCTTGCCTGCTAGTTCCTGTAGATCGAGATCAGGAAAATGCTCAATAGTGGTCGCAGCTTTCACTGAAATTGTGAAGGAGAAAGTCGTTCCTACCCCTAGGTCACTCTCTACCCAGATTTGTCCGCCCATCAGTTCACATAGCCGCTTGCTAATCGCCAGCCCTAAACCCGTGCCGCCAAATTTGCGGGTGGTGGAGGTATCGACCTGACTAAAGGACTGAAACAATCGGTGCATGCGATCTGGGGGAATGCCAATGCCCGTATCTTTGACTGAAAACTGGAGGAGATGATGATCAGCTTGGGCAGACGAAGAAAGATCTGAGTTGAGCGCGGACTCATCAGTCACCTCTTTGACCTGGACAACCACTTCTCCAGTCTCGGTAAATTTGACGGCATTACTAAGGAGATTGACCAGTACTTGGCGGAGCCGGGTCACATCGCCGATGATGCCACAAGGCAAGTCTGGCTCTACTAAATAAGCCAGTTCTAGATTTTTCTCAAAGGCTTTGGGAGCAAACAACTTCAGGGCATTTTCAATACAAAGTTTCAGATTGAAGGGCTGTTCTTCAAACTCTAGCTTCCCAGCTTCAATTTTAGAGAAATCAAGAATATCGTTGATCAGGTTTAACAGGGCATCGCCACTCCCCCGAATGGTATCTACAAAGTCTTTTTGCTGAGGAGTGAGAGAGGTTCGGGCAAGCAAACCCGTCATACCGATGACGGCATTCATGGGCGTCCTCAGTTCATGACTCATATTGGCCAGGAATTCACTTTTGGCTCGGCTGGCGGTGTCTGCGGCTTCTTTGGCAACTTGCAATTCAGCATTGATTTGATGGAGCTTAACCTCAGACTGCTTGCGATCACTCACATCAATATGCATCCCCGCCATTCGCAGGGGTTGGCCCTGTTTATCCCTTTCGACCACTTTACCTAAGTTGGAAATCCATTTCCATTCTCCTGACTTAGTCTGCATTCGATAGTCGAAGGCGTAGGGACCAGAGCTATCTTGGAGATGAGCATCGAGCTTCTCTTGGATCCAAACCATATCTTCAGGATGAACCAAGCTCTTCCAGGTATCGTAGTTCGCTTGTAACTCTCCCTCTTCAAAACCAAACATCTGAATATAGGAAGGACTCCATTCCAACTCTCCTGTTTGGACCTGCCAGTGCCACCAGCCAGCGTCTGAAGATTCTATAGCTAGTTCTAGTCGTTCTTGAATATGCCGTAAGGATTGGTTGGCTGTTTGGAGTTGCTGAGTTCGCCTTTGGACGCGAGTTTCCAGTTCTGCCTTGGCTTTCTGTAGCTGTTGCTCAAGCTTCGCGGTTCTGACTAACGGTCGAAAGATAAAAAGAGCCTGAAGAATGAGAATCAATAACAATAGGCCGTCGATGAGTAGTTGTGTTTGGGTAAAGGTGTCGATACTTTGAGTGGCTTCATGCTCAAACATCGCTACTGCCCGATCCAAATGGGGGAGCAAGCTGGAACGAGCTGTATATTCGATCTGGCGATAGACGGCATTGCGTTCACGCTCGCTACTGGAATGGAGCAAGGTTCTCACAGCCTCTAGATAGGCACGGGTACGCTGATCTAAACGATGCGGATCTTCGAAATAGAGCTGCTGTAAGGCTGGCGAAAGCTGGTGCTTGAGGTTCAGGTCAGCATTACCCTGAAGGAGTGCCTCATGAGAGGATTCCATTTGGGAGACCAGCTTTAAGAGTTCGGGTTTTGTTGCTAAGTTCCCTTCTCTATAGAATTTGGCTAACAGACTAATGCGTTGAGAGAGCATTCGCTGTCGCCCCGCAATATTAACCGCACTGGCCGAAGGAGATTGCCCTCTCATCATTCTTTGGAGCCAGACTTGAGACACAATGGCCAGACTAGCAGTTGCTGAAAGTGTGCAGACAAAGGCAACTAACAACTTGCGATATCGTTGCTTTGAATGAGTCATAACAGCACCGAGCAAAATTGTTTACAAAGAATATAATTCCGTTTCACAAATGAATAATGATTGCAATTTTTTAGATAGCTTTATCTTGCTGTCTAGCATGCACTCTATTGGATTATGAACGGACACAGCTTATGAAAGAAGTCCCTATATCACTCGTTTTCTTGTCATCCTATTGCCCCACAATTTCAGATAGTTGCGGGTTACCTTCCTCATGCATTTTTGCCAGCAAGCCTGCCAAAATCCGGCGCACCATCCAGGGGCCTTCATAAACCCAGCCTGTATAAACCTGCAATAAGCTAGCTCCAGCACAAAGTTTTTCCCAAGCATCCTCAGCGGTAAAGATGCCGCCCACACCGATAATCGGTAGTTGGCCTTGGGTCTGCTGGTGAATAAATCGAATTACCTCTGTGGAACGCGATCGCACCGGGGCACCACTTATCCCACCTGCTTCATTCCTAGGTGCATTTCCCGTAGCGGCAATCTGCTCTGTTTTCAGATCCCGCCGTATCGTTGTGTTGGTGGCAATAATACCGGCAAGCTGATGGGCTTGCGCCAAGTCTACAATCGCAGCAATGTCTTCCCACTCTAGATCTGGAGCGATTTTTACCAGCAGAGGTTTGGCTTCCGTATTCTCGGCCTGCAGACCTGCCAAAATGGGGGCCAATTGTTCGACGGCTTGGAGCGATCGCAACCCTGGCGTATTGGGTGAACTCACATTCACCACAAAATAGTCCCCATAGGTTTTCAGGAGTCGAAAGCTCCCCACATAGTCGCCCACCGCCTGTTCTAGGGGTGTCACCTTCGACTTACCCAAATTAATCCCTAGGGGATAAGAACGAGCTTGGCGATCCTGCGATGCAGCAATCACCTTCGCCATCGCGGCAGCCCCTTGATTATTAAAGCCCATTCGATTCAGCGCCGCCTGATCTGCCGGTAAACGAAACAAGCGAGGTCGAGGATTACCCGGTTGCGCATGGAAGGTAACGGTTCCCACTTCCGCAAATCCAAAGCCAAAACGGGGCCAAATATTCGTTGCCACGCCATCTTTATCAAATCCCGCCGCCAATCCAATCGGGTTCTTAAATGAAAGGCCCCATAAGGACTGCGAGAGTCGAGGGTCTTCCACCTGTAAAGAGGAAGCTAACCGCTGCTGCAGACCTTGAGTCAACCCCTGATCCACATTCCGATCCAGCCAGGCGCAGGTCCGCATCAATTGACGATGGACTGTTTCTGGATCGGCGTTCAAAGCCGAAAACAAAAGAGGTTGTAACCCTTGTTGATATAAATCCACGGTTTTCTCAGATCAGCATCGCACTGAGAGTATAGCCCGCTAGGGTGCAGCATCCGATGATTGCACGGGCCAGCCTAGCCTAGTTGGTTGTTGATAGACCCGCTTCAGGGTATTCATATCCCGCGCAGAAATAGGAGGAGGGGTGCGCACTTGAGAAAAATAGAGGGCGTCGGTTTTTAACTGGCTGTGACCCCAAATCCCCAAAGCATGGCCTAACTCATGGCGAACCGCCGCCGCAATATAGGTCTCCGTTTGGTTTGCCCGGACTTGAATGGTGAAGCGATGGGCCAACCGCTGCTGGTCATCCACATAGAGCTTAAAGCGGGTCTCTGCCGAGCGAATACGGCCCTGGCTTCGTTGGGTGGGATCAACCGCCGAGATACTGATATTGGCCTGGTTCGGATCAGTCGTCACTTCCAGGGGAAAATAAGCTTGCCAAGCTTGAATGGCCTGGTCAACTGCCTGGGGCCATTTCTCTTGGATTAAGGGCAAAGACTCAGGGGCAGGCTGAGCATAAACTTTGACGGGGAATTGGCTCCAGATCAAATACCCCACCCGAGTCACTTTGATCTGATCAAAATAATCCCCTTGTTGCTGGGGATCTTGCCACTGCGCTAGTGCCGCTGGTAGTAGATGTACTTGGGCATCAGGTGCTTGGAGAGCAGCACGACTCGAATCAGCCCATCCTAGATGGATGACAATGGCGGCTAACAGGCCCAGAAGCCCTAAGCCGATCACCGCAGGCCACTTCCTTAGGCTAGGCCATCGCATGATGACTCAAACCAATCCGTTAACCGAGCCAGCCAGCGCTGAGAACCACCGTTAACCCCATAAACATTAAGGTGAGGGTCCAAGTGATCCGATTAAGGGTCTTTTCTGCACTTTTGGCACTGGTAAACAGTTGGGCTTGGCCACCAATACCGCCCAACCCATCTCCTTTGGGACTATGCAACAGTACCAAGGCAATCAGCCCCACGGCCGAGAAGAACCATACGCCTTGAATTACGTTAGTCAGCATCCAACTGAAACCCTAGTAAACGATAAAAAATACTGACGGCAAATCAATAGCCGCACGACGGTCAGCCCATCCAATGGGCAAGACATATTCACAAAGTATAACCTTTAGCGATGAATCCGGACAGGACTCTTATTCTGGCGAATTTCGAAATCCGCCGTTTGAATTAAGGTTGTTCCCGTCATTTCGTCTGGCTTGGGAAGCTGCAAAATATCTAAGATCGTGGGGGCAATATCGGCCAAGCGGCCATCTGCCCGCAATTGAACTTCCGTACCATGACCAGGGATTTTTCGACCTTCTCCCTCTACCAAAATCAGAGGCACAGGATTGGTCGTATGGGCCGTCCAGGGATTGCCCTGTTCATCCCACATCCGTTCAGCATTGCCATGGTCTGCCGTAATTAGCAGCGTGCCACCGACATTAACCACTTGGTTCAGCAGTTGACCGATGCATTTATCCACGGCTTCAACGGCTTTGATCGTGGCATCCATCATGCCCGTATGCCCCACCATATCGGTATTGGCATAGTTGATTACCATCAAGGAATAGACGCGCTTCTCTAAGGCTGCGATCGCTTCTGCGGTGACCTTACTCGCCGACATCGGTGGATCCTGGTCATAGGTCGATACCATGGGGCTGGGGACGAGTACCCGATCCTCTCCAGGCAAGGGATCTTCAATGCCACCATTAAAAAAATAGGTGACATGGGCATACTTTTCAGTCTCAGCTAATCGCAGCTGCTTGAGACCATGGTTGGCGACAATCTCACCTAAAATATTGTCTAGATTTTGGGGCTTAAAAGCCACATTCGTCGGTAGGTCTGGATCGTATTGTGTAAAGGTCACAAAGTGAAGTCCCTCCACTTGCGCTCGCTCAAATCCATTGAAATTGGGATCGACTAGGGCTTGAGTCAGTTGGCGGGCTCGATCGGGACGAAAGTTAAAGAAAATAACGCCATCGCCTGCCTCGATTGCGCCAGGGGCAATGCGGGTGGGCGGCAGAAACTCATCAGTGGTTTTGTGATCGTAGGCATCTGTGATTGCATCTAGAGCAGACCAGTCCCGAGGGACCGTCATCTGATCACTCACCATCACCTCATAGGCCTGCTGAACCCGATCCCATCTGCGATCGCGATCCATGGCGAAATAACGACCGCTTAAGGTCACAATTTGCCCAACACCAATATGAGCAATCTGTTGCTGGAGGCGGTGAA
The DNA here is from genome assembly GCF_028285565.1 of Acaryochloris sp. IP29b_bin.148. GTDB lineage: Bacteria > Cyanobacteriota > Cyanobacteriia > Thermosynechococcales > Thermosynechococcaceae > Acaryochloris. Next base: position 38,417 of record NZ_JANQOY010000046.1, on the reverse strand, counting down.
TTTCGTCCTTGGCACTTTTAGGAGGGGTATCTCGTCCATCTAAAATAGCGTGAATACAGACCTGAGAAATATTCTTTTCTTTGGCTGCCTTGAGCAAGGCTAATAGATGCTCCGAGTGAGCATGGACACCGCCCTGAGAACACAACCCAATCAGATGGAGTTTGCTGTGATTTTGAGAGACTTGGTCAAAGACATTCACTAAGGCGGGATTGGTGGCTAGACTACCATCTTCAATGGCATCAGCAATGCGGACCAGTTCCTGGGGAACGGTCCGACCTGCACCTAAATTCAGGTGCCCCACTTCAGAGTTACCCATCTGCCCCACTGGCAAGCCCACGGCTTTACCAGAGGTTTGGATGAACGTACTGGGATAAGCTGTCCAGAGGCTGTCAATAATTGGGGTGTTAGCAGCAGCAATAGCGTTGCCGTCGGTGTTTTCTTGGTAACCCCAACCATCTAATATGACTAGCACCACCGGGGAAACAGGTGTCGACGTCATACAGGATCATTTTCCTCAAGGATTTATTGTGATGCAATCATAACACTCAGAATTCCGCTTAGGACAGACCGTAGCTTGGATCGGCACGAAAAAAAGCAAGAATATTCTGGCCCTCTCATCCATAACATTCTCAGGTTAATACAAGGTTGAAGAACGGGAAGTGGCGGTTAAATATCAAGGCGTGGGCGAATACTCCGTCGCCACTTCCTGTCAGGGATCATTTCTAGTTAAGGGGTGTGGGGATATCGCTAGCGTTGCCGGAGTATCCCAGGTAAATCTAGGAGCCTCCCAAATCTGATCAAACCAGAGCGTCAAAGGGGCCAAAAAAAACAGTGCCCAGAAAACTCCCGTGGACAGCAAAAATTGAGTTTGCAGCACAAACGTCACAACCGCGATACTGCCTGACCACAGTAAGCGGGCCGAACGCGCATTGGGGATCGAGCGGGGATCGGTAAGCATAAATAGGGCAAACAGAATTAAAGAACCACTAGACAAGCTATGGAACCAAACATCCCAAGTCCATCCCAACCATAGATCCCGCAGCGACAGACAGGTGGCATAAGTCGCTAAAAACATGACGGAAGTATCCCATCGCCCCACACGGTGCAAGACTAGTCCGCCGGTCCCCGCAAATAAAAGGCCATACCACCCCACTTCACCCCATTGCCCTGGCGAAACCCAAGCATCTTGAGTCAGGACCAAGACAGCAATAATGCCAAAGTTGGCAGGATTGAAAAAATGCTTGTCTTGCCACTTGCACAAAAACTTACTGAGGATCGCAAGCGTTGCCGCCAAAGCCATGGTGGTCCAATGATCTGTCCGCAGTAATAAACTCAGTCCTAAGCCTGTGATCAAAGCGCTACGCAGTGATGGATTAAAGGCTCGATCTGTGTTTTGGGTTCTCTTGAGGTACAAATGCATCAGCAAGGCGGCTAAGCTTTGGATCAGAAGAGTGGTTGCGATCGCAACCCCAATCATCTCCGGTCGTAATGTCCAATCCTTAGTGCCAATCCCTAAAACTAAAAACAGGCTGAGGAATAAAATTTGGTAATCTCTCGCATCTTTCAAGAACATCAGTGTTCAACGGGCTCAATGGGTCCCAATGTATCTTAAAAGTCTTAGCTTCCCGATCGCTGTTACCAGAATTGTTACTGGGTTCGGCAAGCCCCACCCCTTCAATCTCTGGCCATATTCAAGATCCATAACTTTTCAGGCCATCCTCACAAGTTTCTCAAATTATCTCTTTATAAGAGAGGTGTGAAGTCCTCCAATCTAAATGGCAGGAAACAGCAATGCTCCATCCTTCCTCCACTCACCCACAGGCCGAGGCCAAGCGACAGCCTCTAGTCCTGTGGTTTGACGAGGTCGGCATCAACGATATCCCCTTGGTAGGGGGCAAGAATGCTTCCTTAGGGGAGATGATTCAGCAATTAGGGGCACAGGGGGTAAAGGTTCCGACGGGTTTTGCGACAACAGCCCATGCCTATCGACACTTTATTCAGCAATCTCAAGTCGAACCGCAGCTTCGCCAGCTTCTGTTGGCTCTGGATGTTGAGGATATTGCTCAGCTCCGCTCTCGGGGGCAGCAGGTTAGAGAACTGATTCTTGACACCCCCTTCCCACCCTCACTAGAACAGGCTATCAGTTCAGCTTATACCAGGCTGTGCCAGCACTGTGGCGGGAATTCATCTCTAGATGTGGCGGTTCGCTCTAGCGCGACGGCAGAAGATCTGCCTGATGCCAGTTTTGCCGGTCAACAGGAAACCTATCTCAATGTGCAAGGAATTCGCGGCGTATTAGAAGCCTGTCACAAGTGCTTTGCCTCTCTATTTACCGATCGCGCCATTTCCTATCGCACTTTAAAAGGGTTCGATCACTTTAATGTGGCCTTGGCGGTCGGGGTACAGCAAATGGTGCGATCGGACACCGGCACTTCTGGCGTTATGTTTTCGATTGATACGGAGACAGGATTTGACCAAGCAGTATTGATCACGGCGGCCTATGGGCTCGGGGAAAACGTGGTCCAAGGGGCGGTCAATCCTGACGAGTATCTGGTGTTCAAACCCACACTTAAACAGGGTTATCAGCCGATTTTATCCAAACGACTCGGCAGTAAAGAACTCAAAATGGTCTACGACCAGGAGGGCAGTAAACTCACCCAAAATGTGCCCGTACCAGAGTGCGATCGCCAAAAATTTACGTTGACCAACACCGAAATTCTCACCCTTGCTCAATGGGCCTGCACCATTGAAGATCATTATTCTGCTATCCGGGGTACCTATACCCCCATGGATATTGAATGGGCACAAGATGGGTTCACCGGGGAACTCTATGTGGTCCAAGCCCGACCGGAAACGGTGCAGTCGCAAAAATCTGAGACCCTACTCAAAACCTATCACTTAGAGGGAACAGGGCTAGTTCTCAGTTCTGGTCGGGCCGTGGGGGAAATGATTGGCCAGGGGCGCGTTCGGATTATTCAGGATGTGAGTCAAATCAGTGCCTTTCAACCGGGAGAAGTCCTGGTTACCCCCAAAACCGATCCCGATTGGGAGCCGATTATGAAGCAAGCGGCAGCCATTGTGACAAACCAAGGCGGACGCACCTGTCATGCTGCGATTATTGCCCGAGAACTCGGCATTCCTGCTATTGTCGGTTGTGGGAACGCCACTGGCAAGATTCCCAACGGTCGCCTGGTCACCGTTGCCTGCTGTGAGGGGGAAGAAGGTCGAGTCTATGATGGGTTACTCTCTTTTACGATTCAAGAAACCCACCTGGAACAGCTCCCGAAAACGCACACTCAGATTCTGCTAAATGTGGGGAATCCAGAGCAAGCGTTTAAACTGGCAGCACTCCCTTGTGATGGGGTCGGACTGGCTCGCTCAGAATTCATCATTGCCAACCACATCAAAGCTCACCCCTTGGCCTTGCTCCATTTCGATCAGCTTGAAGATCCCCTCGCTCAACAAGAAATTGCTTATCTAACACGCCATTACCCCTACAAACCTGACTTCTTTGTCGATCAGCTCGCGCATGGGGTGGGGATGATTGCAGCGGCATTTTATCCTAAGCCTGTGATTGTCAGGCTTTCAGACTTCAAAAGTAATGAATATGCCAACTTACTAGGTGGCAAGCAGTTTGAACCCCAGGAAGAAAATCCCATGTTGGGATGGCGAGGAGCCTCTCGTTACTACGACGACATCTTTCAAGGTGCCTTTGGCCTGGAATGTAAAGCCTTAAAGATCGTACGAGATCAGATGGGCTTAACCAACGTCATCCCGATGGTTCCATTTTGCCGCACACCTGAAGAAGGGCGTAAAGTCATCGCTGAACTAGCGAAATATGGTTTGGAGCAGGGAGAAAATGGCCTCCAAGTTTATGTGATGTGTGAAGTTCCCAGCAATGTCATCCTGGCCCATCAATTCAGTCAGGTCTTTGACGGTTTTTCAATTGGCTCTAATGACCTCACCCAATTAGCCTTGGGGATCGACCGAGATTCGGCCTTAGTGGCTCACCTGTTTGATGAGCGTCATGCCAGCGTTCAGGCTTTGATTCAACAAGTGATTGAGCAAGCCCAGCAAAATCACTGCAAAGTAGGTATTTGCGGCCAAGCCCCTAGTGATTACCCCGAATTCGCGCACTTCCTGGTGGAGCAAGGCATTGACTCCATCAGCCTCAACCCAGATTCAGTCCTCAAAACCTTGTTAGCAATCGCGCAAGCAGAAGCCCTCATCCATCCGTCTCAGTCTCCTTAATTCTTTTATTTCCCCACTGCCCCTGGAGGTATCCGTTATGTTTCATAGAATTGTAGTTGCTCTCGATCATTCAGAAGCAGCCATTTCAGTATTTGACCAAGCCCTTGATTTAGCTGGCATGACCCAAGCTAACTTGATGCTGTTGCATGTGTTATCCATCGATGATCAAGACGCGCCTGACACACCTACCCCATTCCCGAGTATGTACTACTATCCGGGGTTATCGGCCACCTCAATTAAGGTCTACCAACAGCAGTGGGAGAAATATACCCAAACAGCACAAGATATTCTGCAAGCTCAAGCAGACGAAGCCAAGCTAGCAGGGATCTCCGTTGAGTTCACGCAGAAACAAGGTTCTCCAGGTGAAACCATCTGTGAAGTCGCCAAAGAATGGCAGGCGGATTTAATTTTACTAGGAAGCAGAGGGCGCGCTGGCCTGAGTGAATGGCTATTAGGGAGTGTTAGCAACTACGTTATGCATCATGCCCCTTGTTCAGTTTTGGTCAGCCGCGAAACCGAAGCTCCCCCCCCGAACTCAATCCCAGATCATCTCAATCAGCAGCTCATCTCTAATTTAGCTGGATGGCAATAGCTGAAGATCGCTAGGTGGTTTTATCCTGAGCGTTTTCGGGCTGCATCCATTCCACATTCAAAGGTTTGAGCAGCCCAGACTCAGTCACTTGGACTGTGATGACAAATAAATCATCCTCAAAGGTTTGGACCACCAGTTGAGGGGCGTCATTAGACTCCATTCGATAGACTTTATCCGGCAAAAACTGGGAGATAATTGCCCGCTGTCCAAATGCCTTGGCACCAAGGTGCCTGGTCCATAAGATATTCTTCACAGCATGGGCAATGAATTCGGGCTTTCTGCCATAAAACAAAGACAGATAGTCCTCATCGTTGGCCTCAGGTCGGACGTTAGAAGAGCTGGACATTGCCTTGAGAATGTCCCTGAGATCTAGGGATTCTTTCGCTTGATAGTCCGATAAAGTCTTGGTGTCTAGCGTTGGCAACTGCTGCAAATCAAACAAGACCTGCTGCTTCATCAGCTGCGGGTGCGCCCCATATACTTTTTGGGAGGCCTTTAAGGCAATATCAGAGATCTCACTCATGCTATGGTCAGCCAGAGCTTTTTGAGCAAGCTGAGCTTTCATTTCTTGCTCAAATTTTGCTTGTAAGGCTTCGATTTTTCCCTGTTCTGGAGGGGATGAGGAAGAAGAAACTTGACTCGCTTGCAGTTGACAGGCAGTGAGACAACACCCCATTAGCAAGCACTGAACTAGTTTGCTTCTCATAGCATGATCGCCTGAAACTGTGGTACCAGTCTAAAGCAGATTCAGTAGCGACGTGGATGGGTTGCTGTCACCGCCAACAGCAGCCCATCCAACAACGACTTCTTCAATCAGCCACAGATTAACTCACCTGGCGCTGCTGCTTTTTCCGACGAAAGACGTATCCAAACCCCAGTGCGAGTCCCGTCCCAAAAATACTCAAGGGTTCAGGTACTTCGTCAGCATTGCTGGATACCACTGTATTGAAATCAAGTTGGGCTGAAATATCTACATCTGATCCTTGGCGTAGCCAAAAGGTATAATCGCCCGCTGGTAAGGGCGCTTTAAACCCTTCAGCACCGGGTGCCCATTGTTCGGTTAAGCCTCTTAGATTATCTTCTAGCAACTCAGGGGTATCACCCGGTGCTAGCGCTAGACCATCATAGGGGTTACTCGCTGCTTCTTCCTCGTAAAAAGCGGCTGTCCCCGAGGTGACGTGATCCAGATTAGAGGTCGAGATCTCTTGAAATATCTTATTGGTATTGACTTGAGTACTACGCAAGTGCGACCAACCTAATAATCCAGCAGCACTACCCCTATCCTCAGGCACCTCATAGTCGAAGATAGATCCTCGTTGAACTGCAATAAATGCAATATCTTCGAAAACGGGGCTACTATTCCAAGACTTAAGCTCAATTCCGTTGAGTGCCAAACCATGGGGCACGGTGAAGGTGAAGTAGTCAGGGGCAGGATTGTCTGTCCCCGCATTGAAGTTCGCCGTTAATAAATTTGATCCTAAATTAAGAGAACCCACTGAGGTGGGGTGAAGCCCCTCATCAGAAAGATCACCGTTTACATTTTCATTCCAAAGCGTAATGGCAGAGGCTGACTGCGCTGCCAGACCGAAGGCGCTAGCGGTTAAAGCAACAGCTAGGAGAGTTTTTTTGAGATAGCTATCCATTAAACCAAAGAGTCCGTAAAGGGTTGTCTTGTGAGAAATTTTTCTTTGGAAACATTATAAAGGGTTGTAGTACTTTGTAAACAACCTTTAAAAATGCCAACCTCTTCAATACAGGACTATCCCAGCTAGCCACTTCAAAAAGTTGCTATTTTTAACGACAATCTCTACTCCCAAAAACGCAGCTCGACTGATACATGCCAGACTGGCCCAGCCCGTAAGACGATTCACCACCCTGTTGAGACGTGACCGCGAATTACATAGCTCCTAAAGTTTGAAAGCCCACCACATTGATGGGTGGGATGAAAAACGGGCCTGTACTTTTAAGTACCTTAAATCTATTGCGCGATAAAATAAAAAAATTCTTCGACAGACTTAGACCTCTGCAGGTTCTAGAGAGAAGTTTTCTAGGTAAAGGGCTAAACGTACCGTAAGCAGCTAGCCTTGGCAGTTTAACTGGGAAGCAGAATCGCCAGAGGTAAAATCCGGGATTCCATTTCTGTCAGACCTAAAGGAAGAAAACCAGTTCTGATTGTTGGTTTTAACCACTAGGCAGGGCGTTGTCTAGAGTGCGAGTAGACATCAGTCAGGGCTTAGCTCTGCAATCTACGCCAGTAGCGCTGAATCCTGCGTCTTTCAAGCGTAGGAGGGCGTCAAAGGTACAAACGGCACCTTGGGAGCCATATCCCATTAACAGCCTGGAGTACTATTGCCCACCAACGGTAGGCTTTTAACGCTTGTAGCTTTTGGTGCGAATGGTGCTTGCCTAACCCATGTGGCTTTAGACTTGCTGGGCAACAGCAGCACCTTCAGCAGTGAGTTTCTGTACCAGTGCCAATAATTCTTGGGGATTAAACGGCTTGGTTAAGTAAGCGGTGCATCCTGACATCCGAGCGCGCATGCGGTCAATAATTCCTTCCCGCCCCGTTAGCATCACCACCGGAATTTCCTTCAACATGTCAACTTGGCGAACCATACGACACAGCTCATAGCCATCCATCTTAGGCATTTCGATATCCATAAGGATCAGATTGGGTCGCTGCTCAATCAAAACCGTTAATGCTTGTTTAGGATCCATCAGCTGTAGAACATCAAACCCTTCGGCCTCTAGAGATAATTTCACAAATTGCTGAATGGTTTGGCTATCATCTACGCAAGCCACGACGGGACGCACCGTTTCTTCAATAATTTGATAAGGATGCAAACTAACAGCCCCGGATTGAACGATGGGTGCAAAAGCGCTCACCAGCGCTAATACATCCATATCAGCTTGAGTCGCCAATTCATAAAAGCAGAGATTTTGCTCCAGTAAATTGGTCATATTTTGTAGATGCCGACCGCTACTACCTTCTTGCCAGGCCAATTTGAGAAACTGATCCGGATCTTCCAAGCGAGGTCTCTGAAAGGGAGAGGCAATCACAGACTGCAATTGAGACCATTGATTGATCTGATCGCGAACCGGTAATACCAGTTGTCTAAAAGGGGCAGATAAAAGGAGAGGATCCAAGCCCACATTGGGTTCAAAGTCTAAATAGCCTTGGGGAAGGGCTAAAAACTGCATTAAGGCTTCTTGGGTGAGGACAGCCAGCAGTTTTCGGAAGAAATTCAGAGATAAATTTTGAGATTGCCAATACTGACAGAGGAGAGCGTATTCTGAGGTGTTGTGGGGCAACGATTCGACTAATTGAAAGTCTGGAAGGTGCTTTCTAAAAATATAGGGTAGCCGTTCTGCATGGCCCATCGTGCTTTCTGCAAAATGCATCTGACCACCACCTAAATACACCCGCCAGCTAATGGATGGATCACGAGCATCTGTGATGGTGATGCGACCAGAACGTTGCTCAGAAATAACTTTCTGTAACACTTTTGCAGGCGAGATCTGTGGCTTGTCCTGCTGTGTAGGCGTTGGGAGACTTGGAGTGTAGGTCATAGACAAACTGATTTGGTAGTTGGTAATCAGAGCTTTGGCAGTTACCCGCTCAGCAAGATGGCAAGTGGCAGATTGGATCTAGAACGACTCTATTTAGGTGCATGCCCTCATTCTTAGGATTGACCGTTTGTAGTCGAGAATATATGCGTAAAATCACTTAATTTTAGCTACTGCGTTGATGGTTCAATCTTCAGTGATGGTGTTCTAGCCTTAGGCTTACCCCCAGTATGAACAATATCATTGCCCAAAATTTGCGTTTGTTATTGACTATAACTATCAATATACCGGTCATCAAAAATCGATTATATCTACATCATTCCTGCTACTGCTGCGACGGCTGCTGATCGGTCTTGGGCCATCGTACCTGTTGCTTAAGTGACTGAAATTGCTGTTGAACCTGACTTATAGGACGAATTTGTTGCCCATAGCGCCAGTCAACATAGGCCTGCGAAATGTCTGAAATTAGCGTGGCCACAGGTTGAGTCGCCGTTCGCCGCAGACGATGGGTATATTCAAATGGCGTTTCATGGGAATGCTTTGGGATTCCTTCATGGGCTAAGAGGTGAAGCATTTGTTGGTAGAGTCGTTCCATGGGGGGTAAGTTTGCTAACCGCCGACGGTATCGCCACCATCGCCAACCTTGCGGTGTTAGCCAGATCAGAACAGCCAAACCGCTGAACATCAGTAGCCCGACCGCCCAACCTTGCCAACTACTGGTCAACAGTCCTAAAGCTTGGGCCAAGCTGGTGCCAATCCAAGCGGTGATCGCGGTTAGTCCATTCATCATCGGCGAGGGCAACCAGCCTGCAACCCAGTTCCAAAAAGACTTCAGCACGGAAAAGGTATAGTCGTCATCGACTGAGGGGGGAACCAGATCGTGTCCTGGAATCGGATCAAAGGTAAACCAGCCAGACTGAGGAATATAAACCTCAGTGAGCGCATAGGCATCAACGTTTTCGACCTCATACAAACCTGTAAAGGCATTAAACTGCCCGGGACCAAATCCCGTAACGAGGCGGGCTGGAATCCCAATAGAGCGCAGCATTAAGGTCAGCACAGTGGAAAAATGATCAGGATATCCGCCCTCATACTTGAATAAAAAGGCACTGACTAAATCTTCTTGAGGGGCCAAGCTCGGCAAATTGGGCTGGAGGGAATAGGTTTGCTTCAGCGCCTGCGCGAGATAGAGGGCTTTCTCATAGGCAGAGATTGGAGAGTGGTTGGCTTTGGCCAAGAGGGTCTCTGTTTGCTCCCGCACTTGAGAAGCTATTTCAGCAGGGACTTGTAAGTAGTGCTGGCGAATTTGCCGAGGATACTGGCGAGGGGCACGTCGAAGCTGCTTGCGATCGCGATATGGTACATCCGAAATCACCGAATAGGTCAAACCATCCTGTAACTGCACCGGTGAGCGCAGCCCCCCTTCTGGATCTCTGGCAATTTCACGGGTGGGGAAATAGACCTCTCGAGCTTGGCTAAGCGCTGGAATCAGATTAGGGAACGGGGCCACAATGGAATAGGTCTGGATCACTTCTTTAGTACGACCCTGCTGTGGATCTTGGGGAATGGCAAACCGATAGGACCAAGAGGGGCGCTTCAAGGTTTCGGCTTTATCGTTGCGGGACATCTGCCAACCTTGGCCTGTGTATTGATCAAAGGCTAAGACCCGCCAAAATCCGGGGGCTTGCGATCGCACGCGCATCACAATCTCTGGTTTTAAGATACCGCGCAAATTTTGGTTGATGGTGGGGTTAAAGCCGTAGTAGAACTGATCGTCAAAGGCAATCTCACCTTGTATTTCTTTTCCATCTTGGCCCGTTCCATCCCATGCAGCGTCATCACCTTGACCATAGCCAGGATTGACAATTTGTCGCGCATCAAACTTACCTTCAAAATCAATCGCAGCACTGACAGGTAGCGTTCTTAACTGGTATCCCGGCAAGCGGGGCAGCAGCGCAAAAATAATCAATCCTAAGGTGATGACCGCGAGCAAAACTTTGGCCACCTGCGCAGGTGGAAGACTCAGAGATTGGCGTTTCAATGCCGTCAACCCCAACCGCGATCGATAATCGAGGATTAAGACCGGTAAAGCAAAGGCCACAAACAGCAACAACCAGCCTCCAAACAGCATCGTTTCACTGACCGTTGCTGCCACCCCTACCAAAATGACCCCGATTACCGCTGAGTAGCCTAAGTCTTTTCGCCGTGGCAAATCAAAGGCGTGGAGGATTTGGACCTGAATCAAGAGTTCAGCCAGCAAAATACGTGAATCTCCAGCCTGCCCCACCAGGCGGGTCAAAAACACCGCCAGAACCGTCACCATCCCCAAGGCAATGCCGATCTTGGCAACGGTATTGCGGCGATGTCGTTGTCGCCAACTCCAAGTCGCCCCGATCAAACTCAAGGGAATGGCCCATCCACTGTGGAGGGTGGACGCCGCCGTATCCGTGGCCATAATGCCCACACAGACCAGCAGTTGAACCCCTATCCGTAGGGCCAGGGAATCTTCCGGGGGAGTTGGTGGCGCGATTCGTTGCTGAAATAACCGTTGCCGCCAGGTTTTAGGAAGAGAAGGGATGTGCATCGGTCGGCAAACAAGGGGTGGATCAGCCTTAGTCTACCCAGATTGATGCCCAGAATTCGGATGGGGGCATTGGAACCGGATGTATGGAGGTGGCGAGCAGCGACCCCTCCGAATCCATTTTTGGCCTGAAAAAAGGCAATTGGGATGATCGGTGCCCCTGGATTTCGTGTAAGTTAGGGTAAGTATTTTTGCGTTCATCCCACCTGTCCATCCCAACTTAGGATACTTTCGATTTATGCCCCTGCTGCTGACTGGTAAAAAATTCATTCGAACGGTAGAAAAGTCGGGTGCTGTAGGAATTTATGTTCCCTCTGAAGGGGGATTTGAGGGGCGCTACAAACGGCGTTTACGGGCTGCGGGCTATCTGACCTTATTTGTATCAGCCCCAGGGATGGGAGATTTAGCCTCCTACTTTACGGATATCCATGGTGTCCGTCCTCCCCACTTAGGGAAGAATCAGATCCGCACCTATTTCTTGCCCCCCTTTGTCACCTACCAACTGGAGAATCTGCCCCCTCAAGCCAAGGGATTAGCCCTGTGGCTCTATGATGGCAAGCGCCTGGCGCAACAAGAGCTGGCTTATCTGGATGCCATTACGGCGACGGAACCCCGCTTAAAAGTGGTGGTGGAGCTAGGGGGCGCTCGCTCTGTTGAATGGCAGCCTTTGGCAGATATTGTTGCTGCAGCTTAAAATTGCCTGAAATTGTTCACCTGCCTCTGATCATTTCGGATTAGGCTAAAGGGGTGATTGATTTTGCTTCTCCCCTGCAGTCCTTGCAACAAGGCCACTGGTTTAAGCTAATTTGCGGGGCTAGCTACCAACATCTACCCGCTGTCCACAATTTGGTTCTAGCTTACACGCTAGCCGGTGCGGACTGTATTGATGTGGCGGCGGACCCAGCTGTGATTCAGGTGGCGCAGACTGCGATCGCAACCGCACTACAGCTCGATGCAACGGTGCCCCAACCACTGCTGATGGTCAGCCTTAATGATGGGGAAGATCCCCATTTTCGTAAAGCAACCCTGAATCCGGTGAGCTGTCCGTCAGACTGTCCGCAACCCTGCGTCAGCATTTGCCCGGCCGATGCGATCGCATTGCCCAGTCCTGGCGTGATCAATGATCGATGCTATGGCTGTGGGCGTTGTTTACCCCTTTGCCCCATTGACCAGATTGCCACGGTCTCCCATCGGGCTCACCCCGAAACCATCGGTCCCTGGATCCAGTCTGGTCGTGTACAAGCCTTAGAGATCCATACCCAAGTCGGCCGCCAAGACGAGTTTCAGCAGTTGTGGCAAACGCTGCAACCCTTTATTCCGCATTTACAGCTTCTGGCCGTCAGCTGTGGCGATGGTGACGGACTCTTAGCCTATCTCACCCAGCTCTACCGCATCATGTCACCGTTGCCCTGTGTGTTGGTGTGGCAAACGGATGGCCGCCCCATGAGTGGCGATATTGGTGACGGAGCCACCCGAGCCACGGTGCTCCTGGCGGAAAAGGTGTTGCAAGCGCACTTGCCAGGCTATGTCCAATTGGCCGGCGGCACCAATCAACATACGCTTGCTAAACTCAAAGCCAAAGGGTTACTGCATCCGCGTTTAAGGGCAGATGCTGCTACCAGGAGTGCGGACATCGCACCGCCCTATGTTGCCGGGATTGCTTACGGGAGTTTTGCCCGCCAGCAGCTAGCCACGGTGCAAGCTAAGCTGGAAAGACAGGCTGCTCACAAGTTGGAAGCACAACCTGAATTGCTACAAGACGCGGTTGCCCTAGCCTTATCTCTAGTCAGCCCACTTAAACCCGATCATCGGGTATCCCAACTACCCACTATCAGGGAACGAGGCCGAGATTCACCCCTGTTTTCTACCCTAGAACAATCAAGGGGAATTCTCTAGGGTTTGTTAGATTCTTTATCTAGCCTGTTATTGATTACTACTGCATTCTCCACCGTTATCTATGGTTGAACAAGTATTAGGAGACCGCCAACTCATTACCGATAATCTCGATCAACTCCTGGATATTTTGCCAGAAGCGTTGCGATCACACCTCCAAAACCACCCCCAACGTCCTGTATTGATCGAAGTGGTTATGGATCTGGGCCGCCAACCCGAAGCTCGATTCCCGGATCAGGCCGAATATTTATCCACTGAATCCATTAGCCGTGCCGACTTAGACTACTGCATTGAGCGCGTCAGTCATTTTAGTGGCGATAATCGGGCTGGGATTGAGCGCACCCTGCATCGGATCAGCGCCATGCGAAATCGCCAAGGGGAGATTATTGGTCTCACCTGTCGAGTGGGTCGGGCCGTACTGGGCACCACCGAAATTATTCGAGATCTGGTGGAAAGTGGCCGTTCCATTTTGATGTTAGGCAGACCTGGGGTCGGTAAAACCACTGCACTCCGGGAAATTGCCCGCGTCTTGGCGGACGATCTGCTCAAGCGGGTCGTGATTATTGACACCTCAAACGAAATTGCCGGGGATGGCGATATTCCTCATCCCGCCATTGGTCGGGCGCGACGCATGCAGGTGGCCCGTCCCGAACTTCAGCATCAGGTGATGATTGAAGCGGTGGAGAACCATATGCCCGAAGTGATTGTGATTGATGAAATTGGTACGGAATTAGAGGCAGTAGCAGCCCGGACCATTGCTGAACGGGGGGTACAGCTGATTGGTACCGCCCACGGCAACCGGATCGAGAACCTGATGAAAAATCCCACCTTATCGGATTTAGTGGGAGGAATTCAGTCAGTTACCCTGGGGGATGATGAAGCCCGGCGACGAGGCAGTCAAAAAAGTGTTCTGGAACGCAAAGCGCCGCCCACCTTCGAGATTGCGGTGGAAATGTTGGAACGGACGCGCTGGATTGTGCATGAAGAGGTGGCCAACACCATTGACAGTCTGCTGCGGGGGCGTCTTCCCAATCCTCAGGTGCGCACGGTGAGTGACAGCGGCAAGGTCACCATTACCCATGAGCTATCTACGGCTGACCCTACCCCCATCGAATCGGCCCCCAGCGGCTGGAGGTCTTCAGGACGGATGAAGCCCGTACCAACCCCCACAGCTCCGGCGAAAACTGATTTCAATGAATTTCAAACCTTACTCGATGCATCGCTGCAGCAACAGGATCCCTATGGCAATACCCTTAACTATATGGCAGGTCCCAACGGCGAGGATCTGCCGTTGCACGTATATCCATATGCTGTGAGTCGGTCCCAACTCGATCAGGTGATTACCACCTTAAACCTGCCCATTGTACTGACTAAGGATATTGATCATGCGGATGTGATTTTTGCGTTGCGATCGCACCTTAAGCATCACTCTAAACTGCGCAATCTAGCGAAAAATCGCCAAGTTCCGATCCATACCGTCAAGTCCAGCACCATCCCTCAAATTGCCAGAGGACTCCGGCGACTGGTCAATATGGAGGATCCAGGGACGCCTGAGCTGGTGGATCTGAAATTGTTTGCAGGTAGTAGCGATGATGATGAAATCGAAGCCCTAGAAGAAGCCAGACTGGCCGTTGAACAAATTGTTATTCCCAAACGACAGCCCGTCGAACTCCTGCCGCGCTCTGCCAGTATTCGCAAGATGCAGCATGAACTCATCGAACATTATCGTCTGCAATCTCGGAGTTTTGGCGAAGATCCAAATCGCCGTCTCCGCATTTATCCCGCATAGTATTCTCCCCTTTCGGTTCCACCCATGCGTGAGTGATTTGCGGGTGTAGAGCGAATAGCAGGTATGATGCTGAATCTGTAGGCTTTGCATGGGCATCCCCTTAATAGGTATGAACTTTTTCTTAGATACTGCGGAAACCGCTCAGTGGGAGTATTGGTTAACCAAAGGACTCTTTTATGGCGTCACCACCAACCCAACTCTGCTAGAGCGTGCCCAGCTCCCCTGCACCCTAGAACAGTTGAAGGAGTTGGCACAGCGCGCATTTCAATTGGGAGCCCAAGAAATCCACTTACAAACTTGGGGCACTGAGGTTCAAGATTTAGTCCGTCGTGGACAAGCGATCGCAGCCATCGATGCACGTGTGGTGGTTAAAGTCCCGATTACACTGGTGGGAACAGAGGCAGCGACCCAATTGCTCCGCCAAAACATTCGTGTGACGCTAACGGGAGTCTATGCAGTGCATCAAGCGCTGATTGCGGCAGCCCTCCATGCAGATTTTGCTGCTCCATACTTAGGCCGGATGACGGATCTAGGTCAGAATGGACGGCAGCAAATTGCCTTGATGCAGCAAGGACTCAAGGGAATCAATAGTTCAACTAAGCTACTGGTGGCCAGTCTCCGCAGCATCGATGATATTACCCAACTAGCAACCCAAGGACTCGATACATTTACCCTATCGCCCACCATTGCCAAACAGCTCTTCCAGGTTGATGCCACTCAAAAAGCAGCTCAAGCCTTCGAGCAAGCGGCCAAGGGTTAATCTGATAGACCTAAAGCTTTCGCCGTAATGGGCAACTTTACAATAAAGGTTGTTCCCTGATCGACAATACTTTCAAATGTGATCGTCCCTCTATGCAACTCAACAGATTTCTTGACAATCGTTAAGCCCAAACCCGTACCTTGAATTTGCCCTACATTAGTTGCTCGGTGAAAAGACTCAAATAAATATTGTTGATCGGCTTCTGGAATACCAATTCCCTGATCTTGAACGAAGAAAGTGACTTCATCATCCGATAGGACCACATCAAACCCAATTATCGAATCTTCAGGCGAGTATTTTATAGCATTTGACAATAGGTTACTTAGGATTTGCCTCAAGATCTTTTCATCTGCATAGGGATTAAGATGCTCTCCTTGAATAGCAAGCTCAATAGTTTGATTGGGCTTAGTATTTAGCTGCAATTCTTCAACTAAGTTACAGCAAAATCCATCTAAGTTAATTTTTATTGGATTGAACTCAACTTTATCTGCATCCGCTTTACTTAGAACCAAGACATCATCCAAAAGTCCAGTCATATGCTTAACATTCTTTTGAATACGGTCAAGATAGGAATGCTGTTTTTCAGAATCCCAACTTTGACCATAATGCTTGATCAATTCTGTGGTTCCTAGAATGGCTGTCAAAGGCGTCCGAAACTCATGAGACGTCATTGATATAAAGCGGGACTTTAATTCGTTAATTTCTCGTTCAGCTTGCTCTCGAGCTTGTGACTGCTGCAAATCCTCATAAAGATAGGCATTCTCAAGGGAAATAGCTGCTTGAGCACATAATAAACGCAACGTTTCTAAATGATCACTTCGAAAAGCATCGCTAGCTAAATTATTTTCTAAGTAGATCATGCCAATTAAGTGCCCCTGGTTAAGCAAAGGCAAACATAATAAGGACTTGGTTTGATGATGTTGAATATAGGAATCATTAGAAAAACTTGATTCTAGTACAGCATTACCCAAAATGATGGGATCTAAAGTACGAGCCACAAAATTAATTACAGAAACCGGAACTTGACCACTAGATGAGACAGAAATTGACTGTCGAATAGTATTAATTTGATCAGTAGCCGAAGCTTCAATAATAAAGTGTTCTTCTCGAAGAAGGATCAAAAATCCAGCTTGTGCCCCTGCACTTTGCATCAAAACTTTCATTAATTTCTCTAGTAGCTGATCTAAGATAATTTCTTCTGATATAGCTTGAGATGCTTTAAGGACAGAGGCTAAATCTAAGTCGAGTAAACTAGTTGTTGTTGTAAAGCTCGCAGTAGTTTGAATTGAGCAGGTAGATTGCGAAGATCTTTGTAATCTTGAAAAAACTTCTGGGTATCTTTCTTGTAGTTGATTTGCTTTACTGATTGCACCCCACTTAGCATATCCATAATAAGCATCAACTAAATACACTTGAGCAATTTTTTCTCGTCCATTTTCAAAATAGAATTCGGATGCACGCTCATTAGCAATAGCCTCTTCATGTAAATAGCCATATTTAGAAGAAGACTTAATAGCTAGATCATAGAACTCCATTGCATCGTTCCCATTGCCAAGGATCCGTGCTTCTTCAGCCTCTATTAGTTGATATTTATGGAGAAAATTTTCTGGGCAACTGTAAGCCCAGTTCTTAAGCTTTTTTTTGTATCTTCTTACTTCTTTTAAAGCTGATTTTTGAGTATTCATATCCAAGCTTCTATATTGAGATAAAAAAGCCAATGACAAGAAGAAATAATGAATTGCTACATATATCAATCCTGGGACACTATCAATAAAATCTCTATTGTGTTTTGCTGAGTTTAACGACTCTTGATAATCATTAAATATATATGAAATAATTGAGTTTGCTAAATAGCTTGCTACGATACATAAATCATTCTTAGACTTTAGAAGAAAAGGTAAGTCTATTTCAATATCATAATTTTCACCAACTAATTTTCCTCTAGCATGATTTTTGTCTAAAAGATTATTAACAACTTGTCTCCAGATATTACTATGGTATAGCTGAAACTCTTGCTTATTAGCTAGTAAAAACTCACTATATTGATATTGTTTTTCTGCAACAAAATCCAAATTAGCCCCACTCAGGAAATTAAAAATACTGCAGAATGAAGCGCAGTGCAATGCATATTCAATATCTCCATATTCAATTCCCATTTCTATGCCAATAGGCAGAGATTTAACTGTTTTATTAATGTGATCTTTCCATGGTCTATTAAAAACGTTAAAAACCATATATGCCTTAGCTGAGAACTCATTAGCATTATATTTTTTCAGTAAATCAAGAGCGAGGAGACTATAGTTATACCCAGCTTCAAAATTTTGTAATGGTCCACATTGAAGAGTTCCATAACTGTTATAAGCAAATATAGAATATGGTGAATTACCATATCTGAGAGAAAGCTCTACCATTTTTGATATTGCTACTGGGAAAAGCTTAGGATTTGCAACAAAGGTTGCTGGGACAACTGCCATCAAAATCTTCATAGCTAAGAGGTGCCTAGCATTATCCATCATCTGTAGTTTAGATAAATCTAATATGGATTTATTCTTTTGGAATAAATTAACTCTTATAATACCTACCAATATATGAATACTGTTTGGCTTGCTGGGGAGATGTATTCCTATGAGTCTTAATGCATATAGAGCTATTTCAATAGCCTTTAAAGGTTGATTCTGTGTAAAGTAATAAGGAATTTGAAATTCAAATGCCTTAACAATATCTTCTTGCTTATTCGCATTATTTAATATCTTATTAAAAAGTCTATTAGCTTGATCAAAGTTAGTATTTATATATGCTAACTCTAAAGCAGAAAGATATGTATTCATAGTGAAATTATAATCATCTTCTAAGCTCGATTCTGGAAGCAATTCAAGACTTAGATCAAAATATCTTTTTGCTGCTTCATAAGCAGCTGAAAACTTAGCTTTTTGACCTGCAGCAAAATTTAATTTTGCTAACCGACTTCTCTTATCTTGATCAATTAAAAGACTAACTCCTAAATTCATTTGATTGACAATATCGAATAATTCTTTGCTACTATTCCTAAGACTTTCTTCTTTGTTCTCTAATAGCAGCTCTCCAATACTTAAATGCACTCTCTCACGCTCTTTAGAAGGTATCAAAGAGTAAACTGCTTGTTGAACACGATCATGCAAAAACTGGTACTTAATATCATCTCCATCATCAATATTACTCTGCCCCATAACTAATGGAATTTTATAGTTCTCACCTAAAGGTAAAATCAATCCTTTTTGAAGTGCAAGCCAAAGATTTGAAGCAGTTTCATGATCAGTTAACTGAGAAATAATAGATAGCGTTTTAAGATTAAATTGATTTCCAATACATGCTGCTAACTTTAAAATATCTCGAGTGGCTACTGGTAAAGCTTCAAGATTTCTAACAATTAAATCAATAACATTTCCATCAGAAATCTTCAGTGAGTAAATTTTTTCTAAATTCCATCTCCATTCTCTTTTTTTGAAATCAAAGAAAATACAATTTTCGTCATAAAGAGTTTGTAGGATTTGACTTAAGAAGAAAGGATTTCCTGCGGATTTACTATAAAGTATCTCTATGATATTTCTAGCTTTTTGAAAATTCATGTTCAAAATTTCGCAAACTAAATTTTGAACAGCATAAAAATCTAAAGGTTGTAAGATAATACGATTGAATATACTTTTATGGCTACTTAAATTATCTATAGATTGTGCTAAAGGATGTAAGTTATTCACTTCATTATCTCGATAAGCCCCAATCAATAACAGATGGTGATTATCAGGATTAGTGACCAAAAATTCTATCAATTTAAGTGATGCTAAATCTACCCATTGCAGGTCATCCACAAAAATCACAAGTGGGTGTTCTGATTTTGAAAATACTCGAATAAAAGATTGAAAAACTTGTATAAAACGATTTTGTGCTTCAGTAGGGCCGAGCTCTGGAACTTGGGGTTGAGAACCGATAATTAACTCTAGTTCAGGAATATTATCAATAATAATTTGAGCATTTTTACCCAAAGATGAAAGAAGGCAATCTTGCCAATAGCATACTTTTTCAGAAGACTCTGTAAGTAATTGTCTTAAAAAATATCTAAAGCCTTGTATGAATGCAAAATAAGGGATATTACGCTGTAGCTGTTCAAATTTTCCACGAATAAAGTAACCTCTTTTACTGAGAATAGGTTTATGAATTTCATTTACTATTGAGGTCTTCCCTATTCCAGAATAGCCACTTACTAATATTAATTCTGTTACACCATTACTAACCCTATCAAATGCAGAAAGTAGCTTATAAACTTCAGCAGAGCGACCATACAGCTTTTGAGGAATTAGAAATTGACTATTTCGATCTAGCTTGCCTAAAGTAAAATGTGGAATATATTCTCTACTTCTGTACTGATTTAAACAATATTCAAGGTCTGCCTTCAATCCCAAAGCACTTTGATAGCGGTCTTCAGCATTTTTCGATATTAACTTCATAATGATGTCAGACACTGCTGTCTGGACATCTGAGTTAATCTGTTCAGGAGGTGTTGGATATTGAGAGATATGACAATGAATTAGCTCTAGCAGGTCAGAGGTTTGAAATGGTAGATGACCTACTAAGAATTCATAGAAAGTTATGCCTAGAGAGTATAAATCTGAGCGATAGTCTAGTACACGATTTACTCGCCCTGTTTGCTCTGGAGACATGTAAGCTGGAGTGCCCTCTAAAATAGAATAGTTGCCTCTTTGATAGCTTTCTGTTTGCAGGAAAGATGCAATACTAAAGTCAATAATTTTTACTTGTCTAGTCTGGGGATTAATTAAAATATTTGAAGGATTTATATCCTTATGTATAATTTTATTTTGATGAATTTCCCATAGTGTTTGTGATAGCTGGATTGCTATTTCTAAAAAATCAGAAAGAGAAACATCTTCTTCTTTAAAGAAACTCTTGAGCGTTAAAGCATGGAAATCTTCTTTAACTATTCCAATATTTCTTTTGTTAATTTCTAGGGAATACACTTTAACAACCCCAGAAATATCAAGATTCTGAGTCACCTGATATTCATATCTTAACTGAGTAATTTCTGTGATAGAAGGATACTCTGATTGAATAGTCTTGAGGATTATCGAGTTTTGATCAATTTTCCTTAGTGCCCGATAAACAACTGTTTTAGCACCAGAATAAATTTCTTTTTGAAGTAAATATCCAGGAAAATCATGCATCACAATAACTACCTAAACTATTTAAAATTAATGTTTTTATATCCTGTTAGAGGATATTATATTTAATGCTTACAGCATAATATAGATCCCCCATCTCAAGAGCATTTAAATTATATGATCTATTAGCTGGACTAATAATAGATAGATATTTGTCTATAAATATCTCAATTTAGATTTTTTATCTTACTCCTCTTCAAGTGTATTCTATGAAGTTTTTGAATATCAATAATAGAATGAGATTTAAATTTCTCATTCTAGGAAATACAAAGGTTTTTAAATTGTATTTAAAAGATTATTTAAATGATTAAAACTAGTACTATTTGCCTCTGAAAAATAATTATTTTTGAAAATAAAATTAGATATTTAAGATTAACTGAAGCAAACTAAAATAACTATGCTAATACAAAATGCTTTTGCAAAATCATGAAGAAATAATAGTATAGAAGATTGCAGATGAGCAAGTGTCAGTCTACATTATAGAATTTTTGCTAATTGGAGCTTTTAGCTATTATAGATATCTTCTATATAAATGAGAATTACTGTGTATAAAGTCACTTTAAAGCTTTAAATTCAAAAAAGCAATAAATGGAATTTTAAAACAGGTTATTATTTAATATATAAAGTCATATTTTGTTGCATAATATTTTTTTGTTTTTACTAGAAAATTATATTTCTTTCATAATAAAATCACTAACATTAATAAAATTTAGGAAGAACTATCATTGACATGCTTTTGAAGCATCTTACTCCGCTATATGATTTTTGTCTTGTTTATTTTGTTTTGAACTATACAAGATATGGCTTTATTCTTATGACGCGATAACATGCTTTTACATTTTGTTACAATCTCAAAATATCCATACGTAATTTTTCGGAGTCAAAAAATAACCAACTATAATTTATCGGTATTAATACGGATGGTTCTAAGATATAAATCACATAAATTCAGTATATTGATGCCCTAAAAATTATATTTTATATTTTATTTATTGGGGCATTTAATTAATAATTGAATGATTATCTTTGATCTTTAATGAATTCTCAAATAGATTAAAAGATCATGATCCTATTTGAGAATTTTTAGGATTTTTGTCCTTAAGATTTTTCTAATTCTTGAACTTATTTCTTGAATTTTATTGAGGCAAAGAGTCATTCTTTAAAGTTAATTCTGTGTAGTTTATATTGTCACGCTGTTATTCGGGAGAACTGCATTAATGAAAGATATCCTTGCATATATTGATGAAAAGAAACACCAGTTTGCCACCTTGCCTTTTTTTGATTTTCT
Organism: Acaryochloris sp. IP29b_bin.148; assembly: GCF_028285565.1. GTDB lineage: Bacteria > Cyanobacteriota > Cyanobacteriia > Thermosynechococcales > Thermosynechococcaceae > Acaryochloris. The sequence continues at coordinate 16,486 of NZ_JANQOY010000046.1, read as the reverse complement.
TAAAGATAAGACAATTGATCCTAAATTAAGACTTTCGTTTGCTCCCTGTGCAGCTCCTTTTATTATGAGTTTTGGTGAACTTAATAAATGCATTTTAAGAGATGAGTCAACTGATGATGAACTACAACACTTAATCAATAAGCATACATATGAAGATGATCACCACTGGGTATGGTTCTTAGGAGATCTCCGTAAATTGGGACTAGACAAATCAATGCGGTTTACGGATGTTCTCCGATTTGTCTGGGGACGAGAAACTCAAAGAACGAGACGATTATGTCGGAAGCTGGTTGAATGTGCTTCGAATGCAACCCCTATTCAGAAACTTATCGTTATTGAAGTAATTGAAGCAACTGCCCAAATTTCAGCATCTCATATAGCACCCGTTGCAAAGGAGTTAGAATCTTCCACTAAAAAAACATATCGATATTTTGGTGATCAGCATCTAGAGGCAGAATCAGGGCATGCTGCTGATTCAACTGAATCTGAATTCTTTATTCAAAATCTTAAATTATCAGATAGAGAACTTACCCAAGCCTATGCAGTGGTTGATGAAGTATTTGATGTCTTTACCGAATTTACAAATGAATTACTCATGTATGCCAGGGAACAAAGCCATAAACGTATGGTGGAGAATTCACCAGATGAACATGACTATTTAATTATCGGTGCTGGCCCTGCAGGGCTACAACTAGGATATTTCCTTGAGAAAACTGGCAGAGATTACAAAATTTTGGAAGCAGGAAATGCTGCTGGCACTTTCTTTAAAGAATATCCACGTCATAATAAGCTTATTTCAATAAATAAGAGATATACAGGTTATGATGATACGGAAATTAATTTAAGATGGGATTGGAACTCTTTACTCAGTGATAGTAAAGACATGCTTTTTAAGAACTATAGTAAAGAGTACTTCCCTAATACTAGTGATTTCGTAAAATACTTAGGAGACTTTTCAGAATACTTTAATTTAAACATCACATATAACTGTAAAGTTACACAAATCAGGAAAAATAAACGATTCATTGTTAAAGATAGCCAAGGTAATATATATAAAGCAAAACGATTAATTGTTGCTTCTGGAACTTCAAAGCCCTACATACCAGATATTCCTGGTATTGAATATACAGAGAATTATGCCAATGTTTCAGTTGATCCTGATGACTTTGCGAATCAACGTGTTCTCATTATTGGCAAAGGCAATTCAGGATTCGAAACTGCTGACAACTTAGTTGGGACTGCCTCTCTAATCCATATCGCAAGCCCAAATCCTATTTCTATGGCTTGGAAAACGAAGTATGTAGGTCATCTACGAGCAATTAACAATAATCTGCTAGATACATATCAATTAAAATCTCAAAATGTATTGCTTGATGCTTTTATTGAGAGAATTGATTACTCAAATGGCGAATTTGTTGTTGACTTCGATTATACTCATGCTGATGGGGAAAAAGAATCTCTTGTCTACGATCGTGTCATAGTATGTGCTGGCTTCCAATTTGATGACTCAATATTTGATGATTCATGCAAGCCTGAGTTAACTATAAATCAGAGATTTCCTAATCAAACTTGTGAATGGGAATCCAGCAATATCCCAGAGCTTTATTTTGCTGGTGTCTTGATGCACATGCGTGATTTTAAGAAGAAACAATCTGGTTTTATTCATGGTTTCCGGTATAACATTCGAGCACTTCATCACATCTTAGAGAAGAAGTATTATAATCAATCTCTTCCCTATAAAGTGTGTGATATCAATCCTACAAGTATGACAGACATAATTCTTGAGCGGGTGAATAGAAGTTCTGGATTATGGCAACAAACTGGATATCTCTGTGATGTAATCAATATTCCTGATAATGGAGGTTCTGCTCAATACCTTCAAGATATACCTGTTGATTATGTTCAAGATAGCGACTTAAATCAGAATGATCATTACTATACGATTACTCTTGAATTTGGCCTAGATATTATCAATGCAAGCCCTGATCCCTTCGCTGTCGAGCGAATTCATAAGGATGATCTTAAGAGAGCTGAGTTAAGTTCAGGGATTCATCCAATCATTCGACGCTATTGTAAAGGTATTTTAGTTTCAGAGCATCATGTAATTGAGGATATTGCTAGTGAATGGAAAGAAGATGTTCATGTACAGCCACTATTGAAATTCTTTACTGAGCAGTTAGCACCATCTCAACCCATTGGTCGTCATCTTCTAGATGCTGGACTCCTCACTTCAGAACAACTTGAAGCAGCCTTAGCAGAACAAGAAATGACAGATTCAGTTCGTTTAGGTGAAATCTTACAGAGTCAGGGGTTGGTAAAAGAGCGGACCATTCAATTCGTGCTTGATAGAGTCAATAGCAACTGGGCTAATGGTCAAAATATTGAAGTGTATGCTCAGCTTGGAGAGCATTTGGTTGAGGCAGGCTTAGTCAGCCAAACCCAGGTTGATCAGGCATTACAGGAACAGTTAACTTCAGACCAACGCTTGGGAGAAATCCTTGCAAGTCATGGCTGGATTACGCCTAAAACAGTGGAGTACATCATGAAGTACGTCTCGGTAGCTGAAACCACTACAGAACCTGAGGTCGCTATTCTAAATTAGGGGTATTCTGTTTTCTTTTGAATGATAGTCTCTCCTCCAAAATTACTTTGGAGGAGAGTTTCTTTTATGGTGAATTATTTTTGGCACGCAAGTTTTATGCCAATACTGTGATTGAACAGGTGCAACGTAACCAGCTACGGCGTTCTAAGTGATTGGGGAGCTGAGTAATTGGGGATCTGATATAGCCGAGTGACGACTGCGACTCCAGTTTCCACTTTCCAAAAAATATCAAACCCCGCTAGGCGCATATTCCATTCTTGATTGGGTTTGCCATCTTTACCTCGTTCATAACCCGGTCGAGGATCTTGTGCGATCGCATCTGTAATCACCTGTTTAACTGCTTCTACCTGAATCCCTTGACTGGTTTCCAGGCTAGCCAGTGCCGTTAGACTCCATTCAACGGGCAACAGGGGATCGACATCTTCTGCCCAAGCACTGGTTGCGGATGAGATCGCATCTGCATAGGGCACATAGGGTTTGATATCTAATACTGGCGTACCGTCCAAAAAATCTCCCCCGTGGATATGCAGCAAAATTTCCTCAGGGGTTTGCTCTACACCATCTAAGGGAACTGCACTGAGACCAATAGGGTTGGGGCGGTTGGGGCTGCGGGTGGCATACACGCCCATGGTTTTGTTCCCTCCCAAGCGAGGCGGCCGCACTAAGGGGCGAAATCGAGTAAAGTTTTGACCATGAAGCCAGAAAATCACCCAAAGATGGGAGAAACTCTCAATTCCTCTTAAAGCATGCCAGTGAAGATCCGTATTGGGGAAAGCTATGGTTGCGGTGGCCGATGTGACGAGTCCTGCTTGTCTAGGAATACCAAATCGTTCGGGATAACAAGAGCGAATATAGGCAATTGGCGTGAAGCTTACCGTTGCTGCGTTTGGAGATGGCTCAGCACTATGCTCAGGATTCGGCATGATCGGGACCACTGTGCTTAACTTCCAAACGATCTAACGTACGGTCAATACAAGCCCGAATATTGTGGAGTAAATAGAGATCTTCATAACCCAACAAGGCTAGGCTATGGGTCACATACTGTTGATAGCGTTCTGCTAAACCAATTCGCCCCATCAACTGTAGTGTTGATTGCTTAAGATGAGCATATTCTTCGACTGGCATGGGTTGACGATTAAGACGCTGATCTTGGATCTGAACCGCAGCTTGTACGTCCGCCAGCACATAACTATAAACCATTACGGCCTGGGCCAAATTGAGAGAGGGATAAGCAATCTCCTGGGGAATGGTTGTGATCAGATCGCAGCAATTAATGTCCTGCCGATTGAGACCTGAGCGTTCTCCCCCAAAGATGATAGCCAGCCGCTGCACGCTACCCCCTTTCGCTTGTAAGTATTGAGGCAACTCCCGAGCAGAGATATAGTGATATTTTTCATAACGATGCCGAGCGGTTGTAGCACAGGCTAGCTCGATATCGTGTAATGCCTCTGCGAGATGCTCATAAATGGGGGCTGCATTGAGAATATGTTGGGAGCCATGGGCGAGAACTTGAGCTTTTTCTGCATTGCGATCGCATCGAGGACGCACTAACCGCAAATCCGCATGTCCCATCGTATTCAACGCTCGGGCTGCTGCCCCCAGGTTTTCTGGAACTTCTGGCTCAACCAGGATAAACGAGTACTGCATAAAGGCGATTGTATGGTGTTGAATGATGTCTGCTATGAGAATGTCTACCCAGCAGTACACATATCTTCTTGATAATCACGCTAGCATTACTCAACGCCCATAAAACAATCTTCAGCATAACTCAGCTAGACAATTTCAAGACTGGATACCGTATCAACTCCAATAGAAAGTCTAAAAATATATCAAACAGCCCATTCATACGAATTGACTAGCTGAGCATTGCTTTTTACCCCACAATTGCTAGAGTTCTTAGCACAGATAGCTGATATACAAATGGCTAACGGTTGATTGAACCTGCAATTCGACTGGTATTTTCAGCGGTTCGAATTGTAGCAATAAAGGATTCCAAGGCAATTCGAAAAAAGATCACATACAGCAAAAAAATGATAGGCATTGCTATTAATGCACCTAAGCCAGGTCCTATCCCTTGGCTTAAGCCTCCAAACGTCAAAACGATACAAATAAGGCCAATCAATACAATCCCTATTCCATAGAGAACACCTGCGATCTGGACAGCTATAAATTCTGAGAAGGACAAGTCAAAAAGTTTAGCAAAGAAGCCTCTTCGTGATGCCATAAAGATTTATCCTCTAAAGATTATCTGAATGTGGCTTCTATTATTGTCACTACAATCTCAATTAGGCTCTTCTTAAGCTTCTCTTTATACTAAATCGACTCCAACATACTGACATACTCTTCTATGTGAATATAGCTCAACTTTTTTGTACTTTTACACAGAGAATAATCTCAGCTAATCTAAGCTCCCATACCAACAAATTTGCATGCTTTTCTGTAAGAGTTCTACCCCTAAAAAATTGGCTTATTTCTATAGAAAAAGCAAATAGACCGCATAATTAATTAGCTACAGTGATGCTAGCAATTGAAACACTGACAATTAGATTGTTCAGCCTTAAAATTACACTTTTTTGCAATAACCTTCCTTTTTTTGGCCTTTTCACATCAAGCTAGAAAATCTTGCGATAGATGAATATGTGTCGCATCCTGCTATCCCTTGCTTGGGAAAGGAAGTGGATGGTCATTCCAATCGATCGCCCACCCATAATTGGCTATGGCCCTATCCCCACAAGGGGATTGCTTGTGACCTGGGCTACAAGAATCTTGAGCTGATACGGGAGAGCGATCGCATCCAGAACATCCTCATAAACGAGAAGTAATTCCCACCTGACAATGTCTGCTTCCATCAAAACAGGGAATAGAGCTAACCCACTACTGTGCCGATATACACGGCTAGGATAACAATCAGGATTAATCCAACGAACCACTGCCAAGGTCGATTCAAAACCCTGAAAAGACCGGACCATTGGTGGTAAAACGCGATAAAACTAGGATGAATCTGATCGCACTCTGACCGGCGAGGGGGCTTGCCCACAAATCCACCGGGCCTTGGTGGCCGCAAGCGAACAACAGGCTTAACATATCCTTCAGCTCCCAACGGTGGGACAGCCGCCGATCGCCCTCGCAGTGGCGGTCGTATTCTTGAGGGACGACGAGTAGGACGATTGATCATCGGCTGCCAATCCTCCTAACGTCGCCATCAAAAGTGGGCAAAGATAATACAAAGGGATCCGTTGAATAGGTTAAGGCCTGCTCTTCTAGAATACCGATCGCAATTTCCTCACCCATGCGCAAACTATCGTAGTAGTCAGTAAAGTAATGAACTCCTGCCATGTCCCGACCAATAGAAATATTGGCTGCAAGCTTATTCAGCTCACCTTCTAAGGTCAGAAACTCATCTGGAGTAGAGGCATCAAGCGTCCCTCCAGGCGGGTTAGATATAGCAGGGGCACGAAAGGCAATTGGAGTATCACCGCTACTCAATCGCTTAAAGGTCACCGTTCCACCTGATTCGGCCAGTACTGCACTGGTATCGAAAAATGCCTTGAGTATCGTGACACAGGCTCCGGCCACTGTAGCGTGGCCAGCACCATAGGCAGGGTGCATCGGTGAGCCTTCAGGGAATGCCATCGGTAAGAAATAACTGCCTGCCCCCACACCTGGAAGGGCTGCGATCGCATTTAATGTCCCCCCACTATTGTTCTCTAATATTCCCCTAAACGTTCCCATACTAGATATCAACGCTGGAGGAGCAGGTAAGCCGAGTCGAACGAGTTCAAGGCGAGCGGCCAATGCTTCTGGCCGTAGGCGAATATGGTTATTGAACTTCTGAAAACGCACGGCCTTTAGGGCACGTGTTGCCACTTCGGTTACCAGATTGAGAATATGTGGGCCACCATACAGGGCAAAACCACCTGCATTCCGTCGAGTAGACGCACTACTAGCGGCTGCCCCTACACCAGACAAGTGATCAAAGCTAGGATCGAACGGGGTTCCCATCTCCAACAGAATAATACAAGCATTGAGATAGGCTTCGTACAGCGCATCATAATGCACGTAGGTGGCTAGATCTCGGGGCGTTGAGATAAAGCGGCGTAATGGGCGAGAAGAGGCCCCGCCATCTGGGACATAATTTTCTGGACCTGGCCTAATGCCGCGCTGAACAAGGACATAGTCATCCATTTCCCGCATATAGTCTTCCCCAGGTTGGGCAAGGGGAACTTTTTGATCGATGTGCAACACACCATACGTAATCAAACCTTGATCGACGCTACCGTTGCCATTACGGTCAGTATTACCGATCAGTAAAAACTGAGACAGATAAGGACCAACCTCTACCCCTGGAGAAGATCCTCGGAATACCGTTTGTGGATCAAGTTCGCCTGCACTATCGACTTTCCGAGGGCGTCCAGGTTGACCATTGGTTATATAACTAAGCGCATTTAGGCGGGCAATTGAGTTGGTAATGTCAGCATTGGCTGTTCCAGTCTCAAAGTCATTGAAGGGCTGATCTCGCAGAATGGCGAGTTCATAAACTTCTGCCATTTCAAAAACTAGCTCTGGATTCACATTGCCACTGGCATCCACTAAGGGAGGCGCGGGGGGCATGGTTACCGCCTGGGCATCCGGTCCCTCTAACTCGAAAACGACCCCTGCTGTGGGTGCTTCCCACTGTCGAAAATCATTAGTTGGGGCTGGGTCAGGCATTACTCCACCAGCACCCACAACAAATAAAGCACCGTGGCGAACTCTATCAGAAAAAGGGTCAATAAAGCCGTCATCAATGGCACGACGAAATTCTACAAAATCTTGTGGATCTTCTAACAATCCAGTATCAGGATTGTGAGGTAATCCCTTTGTAAAAGACATGAAGTATTGGTCGCCCGCATATCGTTGCTCATCGCCATTCGCTTGATGGTTAGGGTGATTCCGACTTCTAGCCAGTTCCGCTGCTTCAACTCGGACGGCATAAGAATCCTGTCGACGATCCGTCATAAAACTTCCCCTTAGTGTCTGCTAAGTTACTTCCTAAACTTCTAAATAAGCTGTCAGAGTAAACTCAGAGATTTATGCAAAATTTCTATGAATATTTATTTTTGCCAAGTCTTTTTAGATCTGCCTTTTTGTCTTTCCTTCAGAGGAAATACTTGAAGAATTCTGCTGAATTGAAAAGGATAATCGAGTGCCCCGATTAAGTAAGTGATCGAGGTCAATCCTCTAGAATTTCAAAGAGATTTCTATTCTTGTTCGTTCGTTTTAGCCTCACCATCATTGGCTTGCTTGACGTTGCCTGACTCTCTCCTTCTTGAGGGATCCCTAAAACATATCCTGATGTATTGCTTCCTGAGCTAAATGAGAATTATTTATAATAAGGGAGGCTCAGATGAAGTATGGAATGTTCCGTTACATTGTTCTCTACACAGGGTGTTATCCTTGCACGTACTTTTTGAAATTCCTGATCCGCCTTATTTCTTAATTGGGATTGCCGCAGTTTGTGGCCTGGCTTGTGGCAAAGCGTTTGAGGTTTCTATCAAGCGAAAAACCAAGGAATGGTCAGAAGGACGATCTTCCCAGCCCCTGAGCAAGGTTTACGAGGTCCGATTGTTTGTCCCCTATTTGGGTATCTGCGTTTGTAGCTGGGTTTTTGTGGGCTCGGCCTTAACGACATTTGCGGTGACTTGGGCGATTGGCTTTGCCATGTCCACAGTGGTGGTGGTGTCTAGTGGATTATTGGTGTGGTTTCAGCTTAAAAAGCTCTTAAAAACCCTAGAGGAAGGAGGGTCAAAAGCCCTAGAAATTTAAGTCAGGTGGCAGATGGCAATACGGTTGCAGCGATTGCCCGTTAGGCTAGCTGAAATCTCGTAGCATTTTCCTAATTTCTAAAGTATGAAGTTCTTCTTGACCAATTTTGGTACGAGCAAACTCTTCTAAATAGACCGTTGCATCTTGAACCACATCCAACAGCTGCTTATAGAGGGATAATGCCGTTTGTTCATGGTAAAGGCTTTCTTCTAATAAATTTTGCACTGCGTGCTGGTTGGTCTCTTCGATGGGCGCAATGCGCTGGCTGGGATGCCCTTCTAAACCCGTGAGAATCTCTCCAGCCTCTTGGGCATGGAGCAGCGATTCACTCGCTTGTGCCTGAAAGAACTCAACAATCGGTAATCGGTTTGGCCCAGTGACCATCAGACTGTAGTGGGTATACCGGACTACCCCTGCTAACTCAAACTCCATAATCTGATTCAATAACTTGATGGTTGTTTGAGTATCTAGCTCTTTCATAAATAGTCGTTACATCTTCATTATTAATGAGCGTAACGTTAATGCTCCCAGAACAGCAAGGATATTGTTATTCAGAGTAAGTGGGGGTTTGACAGGGGGGACAAATGGCATGAATGGTCAACTGGCAATCTAGTAGGTGGAAACCTGCTTGCTTTGCCTTGGTTTTACCCACTTTCAGGATCGAATCGCTCCTAAATTCAATGGTTTGATTGCATTTCACGCAAATAAGGTGATGGTGGTGGTTGGGGTAGGGTTGATTCAATTCATAGTGCTTGTGCCCTTCCGCAAATTCCAATTCCCGTAAAATCCCCATATGGGACATCAGCTTGGTATTGCGATATATCGTCGAGAGACTGATGGGTGTTCCTTTTTTCAGTAACAGCTCATAGAGGTCTTCTGCGCTGAGATGTTGACCTTTTGGTAAGTCTTGAAAGGCCGTCAAGATAATTTCCCGTTGTGGGGTGAGTCGCCAGCCTTTCTCATTTAATTCTGCTTTGAGTGAACTAGTAGTATACATGCACCATTCTAATGGGGTAATTTGCCTGAGGACTTGGGGTAATCGCTGATTCGCTAAGCGGGGATCAATGTTTTGCGAGACCTATCTATGAATTAGAAGTCCTCGACTTGATAATTCAAACAGGGAGTATCAATGTCATATCCAGCTTTAGACGCCAATCATGACTGCACGGCTTCACTGAGCTATAGGTTGGTTCAGTATGTTTCCAAATTTACAACAATTCTCAATAGAAATAATAATCGTTACCGATTAATTGGTTATCTAATGGCTAAAAGTGAGGATGAGCTTATGAGCCAATCAGTTTAGAGTACTGCCATTTATAGCTTTTACTTATCTGACTTCTTAGATATAACAGAAATTCTATCCTTTTCTTTATTGAAAATTAATATCAATAGTAGTATTCTGAGTAAGAATTATTCTCAATTAAGTTAGGAGACGGTTATGTCAGGTAGAACTGGTGAACGTCCATTTGGCGAGATAATCACCGATTTATCCTTCTGGAAGCTCCATGTTATTAATATTCCAGCTATTTTTATCTCGGGTTGGTTCTTTGTCAGTACTGGGCTTGCTTACGATGTATTTGGGACACCTCGCCCTAATGAATATTTCTCTCAATCTGAGTCTCAGATTCAAATTGTGACGGATCGGTATGCTGGCAAACAGCAAATCAATGATTTTCGCCAGTTCAAACTCAATCCTGACGCTAATAACTAGGAGAAATTAGATATGACAGCTAGAACCCAGCTTCAGCGTCCTCAGAAGCAACAGAAATATCCCATTTATACGGTTCGGTGGTTGGCCGTTCACACCTTGGGAGTGCCATTGGTGTGGTTTATCGGTGCGATCGCATCCATGCAGTTTATCAACCGTAGTGACATCTATGAGGCAGTCGCTCCCCAGGTGATTGCTGGACTAGACCTCCGGCTTGTCCTAGTGTTGGCACCGATTTTATTCTCGATCCTTTGGAATGTTATTTTCTTTGGCGGTCCTACTCTTCAAGAGATTCAAGAAGTCTTACAACGGGACTAAGTTTGGCAAAACGACGCTAGCTTGACACTCTCTTGAGGCAGAAGAGGGTGTCTTTTTTTCTTCGCTTTCCAAAGCCTTCCAACTTTTAACTGAACGATAAGGTACATCCGTATGAATATCTTCAGTCCCCCAATTTATTGAGTTTCCCAAATATAGGGGACTGAGATCATCTCACTAAACTATCCAACTAAACTACCCAATTCCGTTATTGGGGGTGTTGGCCACAATAAAGCTCGAATTCAAATCTAGGGAACCACCGTCATTAAAGATGCCGCCTCCGTCTCCAGTCAGAGCTTCATTGCCAAAAACTTTACTACTGACAAGGGTGACATTTCCCCCTAGGTTGGCAAGCCCCCCCCCATTGAGTTCAGCACGATTAAACGCAATCAAACTGCTATCTATTTCTAGAATCGCCCCCTCAGCGAGTGCTGCACCGCCACCATTATTCTGAGCTTGGTTTTTGACAACTAAGCTGTCGATGAGTTCGACCTTCCCTGCATTCACAAAAAATCCGGCACCGTCAGTGGCCTGATTCCCTGTAATTAATGAGTCTTCGACTATCGTTGTACTGTCAGGCGTTCCATTCCCAAAACCACCGGCAGGATTAACGGTATTAACGTTTTTAGCGATGATCGTACCTGAGATATGAGCTAAGCTACCGCGATTATCAATGCCCCCACCGCCACCGCCAGTTACTTCATTACCAAAAATAATGCTGTCACTGACCTCCAATTCACCAAAATTAGTGATGCCACCCCCAAAGGCACTGGACTGATTTTTGGCAATTAAACTTTGGTCTATTTCTAAGCGACCCGTATCGGCGTTTCGAATCGCACCGCCGCCATCCGTGGGTTCTAAACTCGTGTTTTCATTGTCAATAATTTTACTACGAGAGATCTTTAAGTTTTCAGCATTGTTGATAGCCCCCCCTCCTTCACTAGAGCTTCCCCCTGTTAGCTTTAATCGATCGATGCTGACTTCGATTTGAGTGGTTGGATCAAAATCATCAATTGTGAAAATACGAGCAGAATGATTGCCGTTAATGGTGATGTTTTTACCACCACTAATATCTAGGTCATCGCTAATGTCTAGCTCACCACTTGTAAGAGTAATTTCTTGTCCCTTTAACAGCGGATCAAATTCAATTTGATCCGCCCCTGGCGTAGCATTTGCTTCTTCGATAGCTTGTCTGAGGGAACCCGAACCATTGTCGTTGGTATTGCTGACAGTAAAAATACTCATGAATGCTCCTTCATTTTACGGAGTGAACACTAGAAAAATTAGATCTTGTGTATTTCGAAATAAAATTCAAGTACTGCTTAAAAAGACTCATTTTTCCTTGCAGCACAAGTGCAAATTACTACGCAGGCTATCTAAATAAAAAGGGAAGCGTAATATATTTTTATTTATATCTGAAAAATATTTTCGGCCTTAGGAATTGAGTGAATGAAGCAAGAAAAAAATAATGCTCGCTTTCTTGCTTGATATTATGGCTCTGGCATTCTCTGTGTTGCAATTACAGAGGTGTTTTGGTATGGCTTGAAGCTAATGTTTTAAGCCAATGAAATGACTGAATTCGTCAATGTTTTATTCTAGAAGCTCTCGAGATCTTCACTTTCTTTAGTTATCGTTTTCACTTTTTATATTCTTTCTAGATAAATGCAGGAGATTTATTAAATATAAAACTCAAAACTAGCGTCTGAATGTGTTTCTAAACACGAGTGTTGGAGTTCGAGATTATGAATCTCTATTCCACCTCTCGATCGAAGGGGATGCCAGTGCTACCCTGTTCCAAAATAGATTGAACACGATGCCGTCCAGCGATAAGGTCGCCAATCTGGTGTGAAATTTGCGTAATCATAAAGCGCTAAGTTAACAACGCAATGCTTCCATTGTGTCTTGAGCGCAATATATAGATGAGTGCGCTAGAGCAATCAGCCGTTTTCCAGTTAATCATTCAGCCCTGTTGAGACATCAAAAAATCACCAATTTCTTCCACTAGCCAGGCTTTTTCACTAGGACTAAGCATAGTGCCAAATTTATGGGAGTTAACGCCTTCCAGTAGAGTGCAGCCTTTAACAGGGCGATCATTACTGGTATAAGCCGTGGTCAGCCTAATACCTTCGATATCTTCTGTGCGGCCACTGCGCCGATATCGAAGCCCTAAAGACTTGACTTGCCAAACTAACTCAAAGGTTTGTGGATTAATAACTAATTGGGTGCGTCCAGCCATCCCAAAGATGGTTGCCCCTGCCATGCCGAGACCGACAATCCAAAACGGAATGGAAAATAAGGGAAATATAAAAGGAGCGCCAGCCGCAAGGGCACCTGCAGTCCATACAAAAATAAACCCATTCCAAAACACAGCGAAACAGCCAATTCCCAAGGTTTCTCCCCGTAAACCAATAGGGGGAATGTCAACGTTTAGATGGGTCCTTGTGCGTTGTAGCTTAACCTTACTGCCCATCGGTTGTCGCCGCAGGGCTTTGGCTTTGGGTGGGGCAATGGCTGAGTGGGGCGAACGGTGCGGAGGAGCTTTCAGCCAATCAATCGCTTCTTGGGCCGAGGCCAGCCGATCCTCCACAGCAGGTTCCAGCAGATGATCGAGCCAATCTGCGAAGTCTGGCTTAAGCTGCACGGCTTGGCGAAAATCGATCTTGAGCCGCTTTTGCGGCAAGTCAGCAGGGGAGCAGTGGGTCAACAGAAACAGCAGCGTTGCCCCGAGAGAGTACAAATCAGTAGCGGGAACGGCTTTCCCCCGGAAATGCTCAGGGGCCATATAGCCATAGGTGCCTACCACCGTACTCCCTACCATCGTATTGTGGTAGACATTTTGAACGGCACCGAAGTCCACCAAGTAAATCTGACCGTCTTCACTGCGAATAATATTTTGCGGTTTAATATCCCGATGAATAATCGGTGGGGTTAGCTCATGTAAGTATTTCAGAATATCCAGAATCTGTAAGGCTAACTGACGCACTTCAGCTTGACTCGCCCGCCATCCTTCTTTCACCAAGTCTGCTAAGGATTGACCGGGGGCTAATTCCTGAACGATATAGAACCACCGATCTTCTTCTGTATCGGTTTGAAAGTAGTCGATATAGTTGGGAATGGCTGGATGATCGAGCTGAGACAAAACCTTGGCTTCGCGCTCAAACAGTTCTAGCTGTTTCCAGTCTCCCATGCCCTTTAGAGATAGTTCTTTGAGGGCAAACTCCTGTTGGGTATAAATATCTTCTGCAGCATAGGTAATGCCAGCCCCTCCTTTACCGAGTACAGAAAGAAGGCGGTATCGTTCAGCGATTAAATCTCCGGCCTGGCGATGGGATTGCTCAAACATAACTTTTGTTAGCTGACATAACCTCAGGCTTCCCGCATCGGTACTAGCTCTTACAGAGATAAGGCTTCGTTGAGATTTACTGTTCAAGCCTATAGATTTTGATTTACTCCTCTAAGATTGAGACTGTTTCAAAATCAATTGATATATCAGTTTCTTAAGGTGGCGCAATTAAGTTTCTCTATAGAGAAATTTTATATAGTTTCTCAGCTCTCATTTTATTTAAATCACTATCTTGAGCTAGTTCAATGATAGCCTGCTTTAAAGTTTGAGAAGATTTACCTGGCATCTCTAAACCTTTGCGAATCATATAGACTTTATCAGGATCCCTAACTAGAAGCCATTCTTTCCACTGATCCAAGGTCTGACTATCTAAATAGTGAGCATCTCGTTGAGACCATCCTCGTTCTTCTACAATTTTAATCAAAACTGAATCAATACTTATCTCTTTCGAAAAGCGAGAAATTTTATGATAAAGATCGGCATGGAGACTACTATTTATGATAAATTCACCTGCTTCAAGAATTGACTGAAGATCATATAATTCCTCCAGATCTTTTGCTTGATTAATATGATATTCAAACCATTTATTCCAGTAGTGTTCAATGTCTAGATTCACAGCACAAGAAATATCTTTAAGGCCTACAATCTTTTGAAAGCTCAAGAATTTATTATTTTCTTCAAGAAAAGCATTTAAGCTCTTGTGAAGATCTTTTTCACAAGCCTCAAAAGATTCTGAATATGGTGCATAAGCCTCAGTTAACTTTTGATCGATTTTATGATTTTCTTCTATATCATTAAGCTTTTTACCCTCTATATTAATCGTCTTATAATTACAAATATATGTTTCTATTAATCGAAATATTTCATCGCTGACAATCGTCCCAGTGTACCCCAAATTAATAGCATTTAGGTACAGTTCTCTTTCAGGCTCTCTACCTTGATTGAAGGTATTTTGAAAACTACCAATTGACATTAAAGCATCAAGGTCTACTTGAAATCTAATGTCAAATTTTGCCAGCGTCATAAAGATAACTTCATCGATAATTTTTTTTCGAACTTCTGGCAAGAAATCTTTGATGCTTGGTCTAAGCTTGTCTATGTTCAGCTTTATTTTATTAAGTACTCTAATGTTATTAATTTTAGTGCTTGTTTTAGAGAAATAATCTAATACTAAATCTTTGTCAGGATCACCTTCACCAAAACCTATAAAAAAGTTTTCATCAAAGCTAGGATCTAATTTTATTTCAAAATCAATCACTTTTTCTTTATATTCTGACAAGACTGTTTTTGATTCTGGATCTTCGTTTGTTTTATTTTCATTATAAATAATAATAATCTTACAGTTTTTATGTTTTGCTAAATTCTCAACAAATCCTAGAATATTTTTCAGTGAAAGACTTTGCTCTCTTCTCTCTATATCATCAATACATATTAATTTATCTTGGAGCGAACTGTTGATTATAAAATTACTAAATAGTGTAATTAATGCTGGCGTAAAACCAATTCCATAATCTTCCATTTTAGGAAATGCTTCCACTAGCTGCCCTAAATCCTTGGAGTTCTTATTAGCCCTTGGAAGTATATCTCTAAGACTCCACTTTTTATTCTGATGATTAACTGCACTATTTGAGTTGAAATTGCTCCATAGTTGCATCTTTAAATCTTCAACAGTTGAAACTCCGAAAACCGAACCATAGTAGTAGCTTTTCTGAACGTGTGATAGAAAATCTCTTACCAAGTGTGTTTTCCCAACCCCCCAATCTCCTTTTACTGCAAATATTTTGGCAGGATTGTCCAACTTTAAAAATTCTCCTAAAGCTATTTCTGCCTCTTTCCTACTCATCCCATATTTATATTCTTTAAAGTTGAATTCCATGGTTTTTGGTGTATTTTTTTGGGTTTTATAGCAAGAAACAGTATATCCTTTGTCAAGAATGAGTCAAAAATCAAGAAAGCATGAAATAACATGACTAAAAAATCAAAAAAATAATTATCTAATCATAAATATAAATACGATCAAAAAACTACGCAGCAATATATTAGGCTTTGCATCTTTCGTGCAGCCAAAATATAAAATCACATTTCTATTACGCAGCCCGTAGAACTTTCGGTAACGGTAATGGTTTCCCCGTCTTCTCATAGGCGTAGATGAGATCCTCTAAAACCTCCCTGGCATTTTCTAACGCCTCTTCATAGGTATCGCCGTGAGTTGATGCAAATCTTCCCCACTCTGGCAAGCTTGCAATATAAGACTGATCAGGGTCAGACCACTGAATAAGAATGCTGTACTTCATTTATCATCTTCCCTGTGAAGCTGATCTATAGTCTCTAAGGCTTCGGCTACTCGCTTCTCTTGATAGGGCTTTGCATCTCCACCATCCTTGCCAGACAAAACAACTGGCTTAGGCAAGAGTTCATGAATCCAGTAAGAGTGGCTTCCTTTACCCCGCTTGGGCAGCAACACAAACCCTGCCTTTTGCAATAGCCGCTTCAAATCTTTGATCTTTTTGGGCATCTTTGCCCATTACCTCTTTACCCTGAAGATTGAACTAACGATAATTATCTTATTCTAGCCAAAGACTGGGGCATTCAAGTAGCTTCAGAACATCTGGAGTGGAGATATAGTCAAATGTGGTGTATGAGAGAGCATCAGGCGACCTTCTCGCGATCTATTGAATTAGAGTCCTCCTCGATGTGTATACCATCGATAAAC
>NZ_JANQOY010000060.1 GCF_028285565.1 Acaryochloris sp. IP29b_bin.148 | reverse complement strand
CATGGTGGTGAGTGACGGTACCCTATCCTTTCCACCAAACTTCTTTGTGCCCAAAGCCGACCCCAAGGCAGTGACAGCGGTACTGAAGGAGCATTTTCTTGGAACCAAAGATGTTTTAGCCCATATCAATGCCCTGTACCTTGAAACCGATGAGCACAAAGTACTGATTGATACAGGTGCAGGGACTGCCTTTGGTCCCACCGCTGGTCATCTGCTGGAAAACCTGGAAGCAGCAGGTATCACTGCCCCAGAGATTGACACGGTCATTTTGACCCATGCTCACCCAGACCATATCGGCGGTATTGTGGACGATAAGGGCCAGCTACGGTTGCCCAATGCCCAGTTCTATATCTCCCAGGCAGAATCTGACTTTTGGTTGGCGGACACCGTGGAGCTGCCCAAATCCTTATTAGACAAGGAATCAAAAGCTGGGGCGATTAAGGGGGCAAAGGAGAGATTAAGCGCTATTCAAGATCAGACAACCCTCTTTACCATGGGCAGTGAGGTCATTCCCCATATTCAAGCGGTTGATTCTAGTGGTCATACCCCCGGACAAGCTTCCTTCCTGATTACTTCCGGTGAAGACAGTCTACTCACCACCGGCGATGTTTTCTTTAGCGATCCCCTTAACTTGGAAAATCCAGACTGGGAAGTTGTTTTTGATGTTGATCCTGAGCAGGGTGTAATCGCTCGGCGTCAGCTAATGGAAACGGCTACAGCCCAGCGCCGTCTGCTGTTGGTGCCCCATATGCCCTTCCCAGGGCTAGGCCATGTCAGAACGCAAGGGGATGCCTATGGGTGGGAACCGATTGTCTGGCGGTTTGCCGTTTAGCTGATCCCTTAAAAATCACTGCATTTGCAGATGATAGTCCTGAATCGCTTTTACATCCATCGTTTCTGATTGTAGCGATCGCAAGGCTGCTGCCGTCGCTTTTGCCCCCGCGATCGTGGTAATCAGGGGAATCTTATAGGCCAAAGCCGACCGCCGAATCAAGCGACCATCGGCATGGGCATCGCTACCGGAAGGGGTATTGAGGATCAGCTGCACCTGACGATTCTTAATTAAATCCAGAACATTGGGGCGGCCTTCATGGAGTTTGAGCACCGGAGCCACCTCAAACCCTTCGGTCTCCAACACCTTCTGGGTTCCAGCAGTAGCCACGAGCTTGAACCCCAATTCGATTAAATCCCTAGCAATGGGAATCACCGCTTGCTTATCTCGATCGGTCATCGAGACAAACACCGAACCCGACTGGGGCAAATCCTGATGGGCTGAGAACTGGGATTTGGCAAAGGCTTTACCAAAATCCGTATCAATCCCCATGGCCTCGCCTGTGGAACGCATCTCAGGACCGAGGATGGTGTCGGTGCCCGGGAACTTGGCGAAGGGCAACACGGCCTCTTTTACCGAAATATGCTGAGGAATTCGCTCCTTGTTTATACCTAAATCAGCGAGGGTTTGGCCGGACATTAGCCGCGCTGCCACCTGGGCCAAAGGCAAGCCAATGGCCTTGGACACAAAGGGTACTGTGCGGGAGGCTCTAGGGTTGGCTTCTAAGATATATACTTGCTCTCCCTGGACCGCAAACTGGAGGTTCATTAACCCAATCACATTCAGCTGCTGAGCCAGTTGTTTACTCCATTTTCGGATCGTTGCTAAGGTCTCCTCCCCTAGTGACAGGGTGGGAATGGCACAGGCGGAATCACCGGAGTGGACGCCTGCCTGTTCGATATGCTCCATAATGCCGCCGATCACGACTTCGCCAGTACGGTCTGCGATCGCATCCACGTCCACTTCAATGGCATCTTCTAAGAACTTGTCGATCAGGATGGGATGATCGGGTTCCACCTGCACCGCAAAGGTCATATAGCGCTCTAGCTCTGCATCGGAATAGACAATCTCCATCGCCCGTCCCCCCAGCACATAGCTCGGCCGTACCACTACGGGATACTGAATCCGCTGGGCCACTTCAATTGCTTCCTGATTGCTGCGGGCAATCCCATTCGGCGGTTGGGTGATATTGAGGGTATGGAGAATCTGCTCAAATCGCTCCCGGTCTTCAGCAATATCAATCGAATCTGGCGATGTGCCCCAAATCTTGGGTCCCTCCGGCTTGCCTTGCAAGTAGGTTTGCAGGGGCACCGCCAACTTCAGTGGTGTCTGTCCGCCAAACTGGATGATAATCCCTTCTGGGTTTTCTGCTTCTAGAATATTGAGCACATCCTCTTTGGTTAGCGGCTCAAAATAGAGGCGATCGCTGGTGTCATAGTCTGTGGAGACCGTTTCCGGGTTGGAGTTGACCATAATCGTCTCAAAGTCATCTGCCTGCAGGGCATAGGAGGCATGGCAACAGCAATAGTCAAACTCAATACCCTGACCAATCCGGTTTGGCCCCGACCCCAAAATCATCACCTTACGGCGATCGGAGGGCAACACCTCCGACTCCTTTTCATAGGTAGAGTAGTAATAGGGTGTTAACGCCTCAAACTCCGCCGCACAGGTATCCACGGTTTTATAGGCTGGCACCACCCCCAACCGTTGGCGATAGTTGCGAACCTCATCTTCGCTAGATTGAGTGGCAAAGGCAATCTGCGGATCACTAAAGCCCTGCTGCTTAATCTGCCACATCAGATCGGCGGTTAGATTATACAGATTGGTTTGCTTGAGATAGTTTTCCGTCGTTAGCAAATCCTGAAAATGCCAGAGAAACCAAGGATCAATCCCAGTAATGTCATAAATTTCCTCCACACTGAGCCCTGCCTGCAAGGCATGACGAACCGTATAAATGCGCTCTGGATTAGGATTTCGCAAACTCGCCCGAATTTGCTCTAGACTCGGCAGGCTTTCTACCTGGTCACAGCCCCAACCCAATCGCCCCGTCTCTAAAGACCGCAACGCCTTTTGAAAGGATTCTTGGAAGGTGCGACCAATGGCCATCGCCTCGCCCACCGATTTCATCTGCGTGGTTAAGGCAGGCTCGGAGCCGGGAAACTTCTCAAAGGCAAACCGAGGAATCTTAGTAACCACATAGTCAATGCTGGGTTCAAAGCTAGCCGGGGTTTTGCGAGTGATATCGTTGGGGATTTCGCTAAGGGCATAGCCCACTGCTAACTTGGCTGCAAACTTTGCGATGGGGAATCCGGTGGCTTTGGAGGCCAGGGCCGAGGATCGCGACACCCGAGGGTTCATCTCAATCACGATCACCTCGCCATCGACGGGATTGACCGCGAACTGAATATTCGAGCCCCCTGTTTCTACGCCAATTTCACGGATAATCTTAATCGAAGCATCCCGCAGCCGCTGATACTCCTTATCTGTTAGGGTCTGGGCCGGAGCAACGGTAATCGAGTCTCCCGTATGCACTCCCATGGGGTCGATATTCTCGATGGAGCAAATAATTACCACGTTATCGGCTAGATCTCGCATGACTTCTAGCTCATACTCTTTCCAGCCAATGAGGGACTTCTCAATCAAAATCTGAGAAACGGGGCTGGCATCCAGACCGCTTTGGGCAATGGCTTCAAATTCTTCTTGGTTGTAGGCAATACCTCCACCTGTGCCCCCTAAGGTAAAGGCAGGACGGACAATCAGAGGGTAGGTACCAATCTCCTGAGCAATTTGCTGAGATTCCGCCATGGTCTCCGCCAAGCCTGACGGGCAAACGCCTAAGCCAATCCGCTCCATGGCCTGTTTGAACAGCTTGCGATCTTCCGCCATTTCAATGGCCGGCAGCTTGGCGCCGATCAGCTCGACATTGTATTTCTCTAAAACGCCAGTCTTCGCTAAAGTGACCGCCAAGTTCAAAGCGGTTTGACCTCCCATGGTGGGCAACAAGGCATCCGGTCGCTCTTTGGCGATCACCTTTTCCACCAATTCGGGAGTCAGAGGTTCAATATAGATCCGCTCCGCTGTTTCTGGATCCGTCATAATTGTGGCGGGATTGGAGTTAATCAGCACCACTTCATAGCCTTCATCCCGCAGAGCCTTACAGGCTTGGGTGCCAGAATAGTCAAATTCACAGGCTTGCCCAATCACAATTGGCCCAGAACCAATCAGCAGGATTTTGTGCAGATCATCACGACGAGGCATAAGCTAGGGACTTCTTAGAGATAGGCAGGCTAGGAATTGAGCCTGAGTTAGGTCATACCCTTCTCAGGTGTAGTCAGGGACTTCAATTTCCACTCCTAAGGATTGTGACATCCTCTGGTTTTAACCGCTAGTCAATCTTGATGACTTTGCAATCTGAACAGATGCGAACCCATAGATCGGTTCACCAGTGCCCTCAAATGACGCGTTCAAACCTAGCATTCCACCAAGGTTAGCTTGAGCCATTCAAGTGCCTCCTTTGCCACAAACTATTAACCAGCAATCCTGACAGCTTTAGCTTTGGATTAACCAACCAAAACTTCAGACGTTTTTTGTCATCAGCAATACCATCTTCCAAGATCATCGATGCGTTATGAATGCTTCCGCTTTTAGAGTAATCAAGGTCATTCGTCGTGAATGCACTATTCTATATCAGTGCTACAACCACGATATTCCTAATATATAGACCCAACCGAGCGAGGTCACTGCCTGGACCGATAGGATCAACTCTCTCTGTTGCCACATTTTTTAGCCCCTTACCATTGGTCATGCATGGATGTAGTTCCAGGGGCCTATCGATTCAATGGCTTAAACATGAATTAGTCCGTCTCTTGAAGTCCTTGACTGGAAGTATTAACACTGAAGTTAACTGAAGTAGTGAAAATATTTATCAAGCTTTACTGAACTTTTTATAGCTTAAGAAAATAAAATGTGTTATTATCTTTTTCAAGGAATGATAATTCTTTCTACTTAACATCCCGAGTGCATTACGTCTAGCTTTAAAGGAGTGGGTGAGCAAAATTAGTTCCTAGGTTATCTGTCAAAGGTCTTGAGCCTTTGAACAGATTCGGTGAGGCTAGGTTAAAAGGTTTGTCTCATCACTTTCTAATAGAAAGATAATTCTTTTCACTTCTATCTTGAGTGTATTACTTCCAACTTAAATAGAGCTAGTAGACTTAACTAGCTCCTAGGTTATCTGTCAAGGGCTTTGAGTCTTTGAACAGATGGAATGTTTTGGTGTTAAAGGGTTTGTCTGGGCACTTCCAAGTAAGGATCATTCTTCCTGCTTGCAAGTTTGAGTGACTTACTTCCAATTTCAATAAAGTTAGTTAGATATATTAACTCCTAATGTTTTCTGTCAAGGACTTTGAGTCTTTGGACAGATGGAGTGCGGCAGTATTAGGGCGATAGAAAAATCGCTTTAATACCCCAACCTGCATCAATTTTCCCAAGGGAATTTTAAATTATGACAGAGAACACGTTGGGTCAAATTCTCATACATAACCAATTAATTGATCAGAATGCGCTGAATCGAGCGCTACAGAAACAGAAAGGATTTCTTAATCAATCCGACTGGAAACTTCTGGGGGAGATATTAGTTGAGTCTGGAGATATTTGCCATAGAGATTTGTGGGCAGCTTTAGAGTGGCAATCTAAAGTATTTGATATCGAATTATTTACACTCCATCCCCATCCATCGGTGCGGAGCCGACTGAAGCGTTTACTAGATGTGTTAGGAGCAATAATTGGCATCACTGTGATGTTAATTGTATTGCCCCTAGTTGCAACTGCTATTCTGCTTGATTCACGGGGTTCAATTTTCTTCACTCAATATCGAGTGGGTTTGCGAGGAAAGCAGTTTAGGATTCTGAAGTTTCGCACTATGGTGCGAAATGCTGAGCGAACTAAGTTAAAAACGGTTGGCAAGCAGCAGTACAAATTCTTTAATGTTCGGAATGATCCTAGGGTCACTCGAGTAGGAAAATTTCTGCGTAAAACTCACTTGGACGAGTTACCTCAATTTATCAATGTGTTGAGAGGTGAGATGAGCTTAGTGGGAACGCGTCCTCCCACGTTGGATGAAGTGAAAGTTTACTCGCGTGAGGATTGGCAACGACTGTCCATCAAACCAGGAATGACAGGACTATGGCAAACCAGTCGGCAGAAGTATAGCGCTGACTTTAGCAGGGTTGTCGAGTTGGATATGAGTTATGTCGGTCAATGGCAACTCGGTCTAGATCTAAAAGTCATTATTTACACAATATTGCAGGTGATATTAGGGTCACGGTCGGGTCTTTATCTGAGTGTAAGTACCAGTGGTCATCAAGATAAGGTGAAGATTTTAAATCTACCGATCGACAATCTCACTCAGCGACAATTTCTCCAACAACTTGATCAGGGAGTTGTGTTTACGGCTAACGTAGACCATTTAATGAAGCTGCAGTATGATCAGGAATTTTGTCAGGCTTATAGTCAAGCAGATTTCAGAACATGTGACAGTCAAATTCTTGTGTATGCCTCCCAATTTTTGGGTCAGCCTATCCGAGAAAGATTATCGGGGTCTGATTTGTTCCCTGAGTTCTGTCGTTTCCATAGAGATAACGAAAATATCAAAGTTTTTCTGCTGGGCGGCTCTAAAAATGTTGCCAAAAGAGCGCAGACTAAAATCAATCGACAGCTGGGACGAAACATTATTGTTGGAGCCCATTCGCCTTCCTTTGGTGTGGTGGAAAACCCTCAAGAATGTTTAGAGATTGTCGATCAAATCAATCAACATCAGCCAACCGTCTTGGCCGTTTGCCTGGGTGCGCCTAACCAAGAGAAATGGATTTGTCGATATAAAGATCGGTTGCCGACGGTCAAAATATTTTTAGCCATCGGCGCTACGATAGATTTTGAGTCCGGTCGTCAAAGGCGTTCTCCTCAATGGGTGAGTAACTTGGGCTTTGAATGGTTACATCGATTGATGTCTGAACCTGAACGTCTCTGGAAACGATATTTAATCGATGATCTTCCTTTTTTCTGGCTATTAATCAAGCAAAAAATGGGGCTCTATTCTCCCCGTTTTCCCATTCATGAACAACGGGAATATCCCTTTGCTTCTCCTACCTTGAAAAAACGGACATAATAACTGATGGAATCAAGAGAAACAATTGACATTAACCTGAATCAGTATCTCGGAAAGGTGAGGCAACATTGGCGCCCTGTCGCCAGTATTTTCGGTGCGACGGTCGCACTTTCCTGTCTCTCTGCTCTCTTTGTCCAACCCTCTTATATCGCTGAGGGTAAACTCAGGTTCCAAGTTAATCCGCTCCCCCTTTCCACGGAAAGTGATGAAAAATCAGTAGAGTTGCGGCCTCTCGTTTCTACCCAAAATCCGTTAAGTACTGAGATTGAAGTCATTTATGCTAAGCCATTACTACAAAATATGATTGATGTGCTGGGCTTAGAGGATGCTCAAGGAAATACCCTCCGCCCTAAAGCAGTCCTGCAAAAACTCAGTGTTGACATTATTGCTGGGACAGATGTCCTGAAGCTCTCCTATGAGAGCGATCAGCCTCAGGAATCCGCCAGGGTGGTGAATACGCTGATGCGTCTTTATATCCACAGCAATATCCAAAATCAGCGTTCACGAGCACTGTCTGCCAGAAAGTTTATTGCTGCACAGCTGCCTCAACGAGAGTCAGTGGTGCGAGAAGCGGAAGAAGCGTTAAGCCGTTTTAAGGAAAAGCACAAGATTGTTGATCTTGAAGAGGAGGAAGACGCCACAGTCACGGCTATTTCAAAGCTAGATAGCGAAATTACACTGGTGCAAAGTGAGTTTGATGCAGCCGTGGCTCGGTCTTCAACGTTAAGGAATCAAGTGGGTTTAAGTCCCCAGAATGCGATCGCAGTGAGTAAGTTGAGTCAATCTTCAGAAATTAAGGAAATCTTACGGGAACTCCAAAGTGTTGAGCGCCAATTGGTGATAGCTCGTAAGGACTTTCAAGAAGGATTTCCAATCGTAGTCAACCTGAAGGAGAGGCGGTCAGCTCTGCAAAAATTGTTCAGCCAGAAGAGCCAAAAGACGGTTCAAGGGAACTCCTTATCAGCGGTGGTGCGGGCAGAGCTGGATGATCCTGAACAAAGTATGATTCAAGATTTTCTCTCTGCGGAAGTGCAGCGACAAGCCGTTAGCAAAAGGTTGGCTTCTCTAAAGCAGGGGCGCTCTGCCTACAATCAGCGGACCCAAACCCTACCTAAACTGAGACGAATGTTACGGGAACTGGAGCGTAAGTCTGAAGCAGCCCAATCAACCTACGAAACGCTGTTGCAAAATTTACAAGAGCTCCAAGTTGCTGAAAACACAAACTCGAGCAGCGCTCAGATTATTGAGCAGGCGCTCACACCAACAGAAGGCACAACCTTCAAAAAGAAAGCGAGTGTGATTGCGTTTGGCATTTTACTGGGGGCTTTTCTAGCAACCGCAGCGGTTCCTGTTTTAGGCATGCGTCAAGAGTACTTATCAACGTCCCACATGACAGCTTATGAAGACAGCATCAATGCCCTTCAAGGTCTGCTTGATTACCCTATATGGTCCGTTGTTCCGCATACCGAGTTAAAACATCAAACGTGCGATCGCATCCCCGGTTCGCTCATTTCCATTCTGGGGGAGATGCACCGCATGATCAGAGCAAATCCCCAGCTATTAAGCGATGAACATGCACTCAAATCACTGGTTGTCACCAGTCTTGAGGTTCAAGAAGGTAAATCAACTGTGGCAGCTAATTTAGCAATAGCAATGGCTCAGTTAGAACAGCGAGTTTTGCTGGTTGACGCCAATTTGCAAAGCTCTAAACTGCATCACCTTTTCGATCTCCCTAATGAACTAGGATTGTCAACTGCTATTCAAGACACCTCAATTCGACCTGCTGAAGTCAAGATGATTATTCATCGGGTACGGGGGAATCTAGATATCCTCACAGCCGGATCCAAACCATCTAGCCCCATGAGCTTTCTCAGTAGTGAACGGATGAATGTGTTATTGCAGTATTTCGCCTGGGACTATGACTTCGTCATCTTTGATACATCACCGTTATTGGACGTAGATGGCACCTCAGCATTAGCCAATATGGCAGATGGCGTTCTGTTTGTGACCAATCCGACAGTGACTCAATCAAAAGAACTAGAAATGGCACAAGAAATTATCAGTCAATTTGAACATAACATCATTGGTACGGTGGTCAACAACGGAACAACGCAAGACTACTCCAAGGTTTATTTACCTAGTTTCAAGATTGACTTAGCTAGACACAAAATCTAGGAATGAAATTCTATAAATACTGACTTAGATATTCATATATTTAATGCAAGACTAGAGAAGATTCTAACTGTGCAGCCAAAAGTTAAAACCTCAAGGAAAAGTGAATGGCGAAGAAAAAGTTAGTCGCAAATTCTTTAGCTCTCATTAGCAATCGTATTGTCCAAAGTGCCACCTCTTTCTTAGTTCTTGCACTCATTGCCCGAAGCCTTGGGTCCTTTGCCTTAGGCCAGTATACGCTTGCCTTCAGCTATTACTTTGTATTTATGACGCTTGTTTCCACAGGCTTTAAAACACTATTCACCCGAGAACTATCCCAAAAGTCTTCAGAAATATCTTCATATTTAGTGAGTGGTACTTTTCTTCAGCTCTTATTTAGCCTAATTGGCTATCTATTGCTTTTTCTAGTAGTTCACTTTATGCCATATACAAGTGCTACTGAAAATATTTGCTATGTTATCGGGTTGGCAATCATCCCTTTTTCTCTGTCAAATATCGTTGAAGCTATCTTTCAAGCTCAAGAGAAAATGCATTGGATTGCTATCTGTACAATCCCTGTCTATATCGTCCGTACAGTTATTATTTATCTTGGCTTAATGTCTGGGTATGGCATTATCCTGATATCAGCTATTTTTGTTATTTCTGAATTGATTATTTTTATTTTGGAATGGTATCTAATTCAAAAATTCAATCGATTTAAATGGAGCATAGATAAAGACTTTATTCAAAAGACTATAAAACTAGCTAGAACATTTTTAGCCATTGATGGAATCTCAGTGTTCAGAGAAAGAATGGAGATTTTTATCATCTCTTTCTTTAGTAATGAAAGTACCATCGGACTTTATGGCTCCGTCATGCAGCTCATTCAACCGTTCTCTATCGTGTCAGATAGTATTGTTTTAGCTGCCTTTCCTAAAATGTCAAAGATGTCCTCATCTCGTTCTCAGTCTAAAAAAGAGCTAGCAGAAAAAGCCATTGAATTATTATTATTCTTAGCCATACCCATGTTCTTCGGCGCATTGTTTTTTAGTCGTCATCTTTTAGTTTTTGTCTATAAAGATCTTGACTTTGCCAATGCATCAATTGCACTCTGTATTCTTTCTTTTGGTATGGTAACAAGAGCATTTAATAAGCCCCTTAGTTATACGTTAGTTGCGAATAACCTTGAAAAGATAAACTTAAAAGAAGTCCTCTATGGAACAATCTTTGGTGGTTTAACTAGCTTGGCTTTGGTTAGTCAATTCCAGTTAGAAGGTGCAGCAGTTTCTGCCATTCTTGTGAAAATATTTGGAGTTTGGGTGTACACATATGCCACTTTTAAACGACTGTTTTATCTAAATGTTTGGCAAGTTACTAAACGCCCTCTTTTAGTGGGTGGGTTGATGTTGATTCTGTTTGCGATACTCAATACAGCAAACATAAATTTCTTCTCATCATTAACGATATCAATCTTAGTGTATTGTCTAGTTATATTTTGTATTGCTTTTCAGTCTCTTGAATCTTCAAATCATCTATTCTCAAAGTTACTACGCAAGTAGTCAAGCATTATGAAAGTAGTATTCATTCATTTTTGTTTCGAAGACTATTCGATTGAACTCATTAATAGTTTAAGTGAATGTGTCGATCTAACCGTTATCCAACCGGACAATGTTTATTTCAAGTGCCGACCTTATATTAAGTCAACGGTTAAAGTTGAGTATTTCAAGAAATATCGCATTCGAGATCCTCGTAACCTTTTTTCCATGAAATCAATGGTGCAAATGGTGAAAAGGATCAACCCTGATATTCTGCATGTTCAGGAAACCAACGATCCCTGGTATGATTTGACTCATTTTACTAATCACTCCTTCCCGTTAGTCACCACTATCCATGATGTTTACCGCCATCCCGGCGATGGTGATCTGATTCCTGGCTCAGATTTTACTCGCCGAATCGCTATTTTTCGGTCCAAACAACTGATCGTCCATGGCTGTAAACAAAAAAAACAATTACATCAGCGATTTCCAGAATTATCAGATAGAGTCAACGTCATTCCTCACGGCGAACTTGGAACCTTATATAAGCGATTTATTGATCAACATCACGCCATCCCAAGAGAGCAAAATAGCCTGTTATTCTTCGGACGTATTTGGCCTTACAAAGGTTTGAGTTACTTACTCAAAGCGATGTCGCTTGTGATTAAAGAGGTTCCTGATGTCAGGTTGACTATCGCAGGTCTAGGAGAAAACTTAGACCAATATTCCCATATTTTATCTGACGAGAAACATTTCACTGTTCTTAATCGCTTTATTCCACCTGCAGAAGTCACCAAACTTTTTTTACAGAGTACAGCAGTCGTTCTACCCTATGTAGAAGCTTCACAAAGTGGAGTAGCTTCTCTCGCGTTTGGGTTAGGTACTCCTATCATTGCTTCCAATGTTGGAGGATTCAGTGAAATGATTCACCACAGTAAAGATGGTCTATTAGTGCCTCCATGCGATGTTGATCAGCTCGCTAAATCAATCATTTATCTGCTCAAAAATCGTCAAATTCAGCACCGAATGAAAGTCGCAACATCAACTCGCTGTGAGACTGATCTGAAATGGTCAAATATCGCCAGCCAAACTCTTAAGGTTTATCAAAAAATAGGTCGTCAAACTGCATTAGTCATTTAAATTGCAAGAGCTAAAAAATTATGAATGGCAAAAAATGTTGAATTATTTTAAGGCACTTTGATGACAGTAATATAGACTATAAAAATTATTGACTTAAGGTTTATATTATTATTCTCTTGCTCAGAGCTAAGTTAAAATATATCTATAATGAAAGACTATTTTTATATATTTGAAAAGCTGTTTACAGTTTTTTCTATCATAATTTACTCTGGCGGTTTCTTAAGCCTCATTTTTTCAGGCGGTGCCAATGAAGAGGATTTAAGTCTTATTCAGGCAGCTGACTATTCTGCATTGCTTTTAGTCTATAAAATGATTTATGTTGTTACTCTTATTTTATTGATACTGCGATGGAAAAGAGTAATACTTGTTCTTAAAAAAGACAAACTGATTAGCCTAGTCATTGTTTTTGCGGCAGCATCCGTATTATGGTCTTTTGATCCAGAGACAACTCTTATTCGTTCTATTGCTTTAGTCGGGACATCTTTATTCGGCCTCTATTTTGCGACTCGATATAGCTTAGAGGATCAATTGCAGAATCTATCTATAGCCTTTGGAATAGTTGTTTTCTTTAGTTTTATTAGTGCGATTCTATTGCCAAAATATGGAGTCATGTCTGGCATTCATGCAGGGGCATGGCGAGGAATATATATCCATAAAAATGTTCTTGGCAAAATGATGGCTCTTAGCGCATCAATATTTTTAGTTGGAACGACCGATAATCAATATAAAATGCTAAGCCGTCTAGGTTTAAGTCTATCAATAGTTCTATTAATCCTTTCTAAGTCTTCTTCAGCTATCGGTACATTTGTTGCTCTTTTTGCTATATTTTTAATCTTAAAAATTTTTCGATGGCATTATAAGTTAATGGTTCCTGCTCTTCTCGCTATTCTCTTAATCGGGATGAGTGGCTTGTTTTTTCTTACTGAGCATATGGATATGTTACTGATATCCGCAGGTAAGGATCCAACATTAACAGGTCGTACAGATTTATGGATTTGGGCTCTTGATGATATTGGTAAACGTCCTTGGTTTGGCTATGGGTATGGTGCTTTTTGGCAAGACTTTAGTAGTAAGGCTGCCCTTATTCGATATGCGGCTGGCTGGCATGTGCCACATGCTCATAATGGATTATTGGATCTTTTGTTGGATTTAGGAATATTAGGTGTTTTTGTTCTAATACTAGGTATATTTAGAACATCCATACAGTCTTTTTTCTTGCTAAAGAATACTACATCAACAGCTTATGTTTGGCCATTGTTATTTGTGAGTAATATGGTTTTGGCAAATATGACCGAAACAACTCTAATGGTAAGGAATGATTTATTTTGGGTGATTTTTATAACTATTTCATTCTCTGTTCTTTCTCATCCTAAAGCGATCAGAAGAGCACCTGTGGTAAACCGCTGTTCGTCTAATTGTTATACGTAACTGCTTTCTCGATTCTGCGAAGCAAGTAAAGTCGTAAACACAAAATATATCAATATCAAGAGGATGTAATTGGGGGGATTGTAGTATTGAAATGCTGAACGACTATGACAATAATATTTAACAGATTTCAAAAGGACAGTTCTCTCAAGTCATGTTATCGAGGATTGATTCTCGGACCGAGCTTAGAACAGAATGGTGGTATGGCTACGGTTCAAAATTTGATTTTAGCCCATGCTCCTTCTCGTTATACACTTCAGCATATTTGTACCCATGACGAAGGCTCAGCTGTACATCGTGGACTTATCTTTATTAGAGCTATTGCTACGTTCTTGAGAACCTTATTATCTAGAAAAGTTGATATCGTCCATATTCACGTATCTGAACGGGGCAGTGTACTGCGAACAATTCTGCTTGCAAGAATTGCATTTATCTTTCATCGGCCTGTTGTACTTCATGCCCATGGGGCTGAGTTCAAGCCCTTTTTCTCGAAAATGCCAGGATGGGCCCAAAAGATTATCAGCAGTATTTTTGGTCAATGTGATGGATTTATTGTTTTATCTGATTTCTGGCAAAACTTTTATATTTCTCAATTGGGTTTAATACCAGAGAGAGTTTTCACGTTACCTAATTCCGTTGAACTCCCGACTGAGATTCCATGTCGTCAGGATTCTAGCCCTGTTAATTTAGTCTTTTGTGGGCGCGTTGGACATCGCAAGGGAGCCTTTGATCTTATTCAAGCTTTGGCTGAGCTGCCGCTTCATCTCAAGGCCCGTGCTCATTTGAGCATTGCAGGGGATGGTGAAATTGAACAAGGGCAGCTTCTTGCAGACCGTTTGGGGGTATCCGATCTCATTACTTTTATGGGTTGGATTAATCCTGGACAACGTGACCAAATGCTGGCAAATGCAGATATCTTCATTTTGCCCTCTTATAATGAAGGACTTCCCTTAGCAATATTGGAAGCTATGGCCTGGGGAATCCCCCCTATTACAACCCCAGTAGGAGGTATTCCTGAAGTGGTGCTGCCCAATCAGAATGGTTTACTGGTTTCACCCGGTAATGTGCAACAACTCTCCAAAGCAATAGGGTATTTGCTAGAAGATACTGAACGAAGGCTCAAGTTAGGAAAGTCAGCAAGAGCCACTGCTGAATCGTTAGATATCAGAACCTACACCCATCGGTTAGGTCGCATTTACGATAACGTCCTACAGTGCTCCTGAGCGATGTCATCGCTTTAGTTTTATCTAGAAATAAGAACCGGTCTTGTTTAGTTCTGCAGAGCCAAGATCAGTTCGGACTCTTTAACCTAATTCTTTTTACAGATTACTAACAGCCAGAAATGATTCCCCCTATTAATAGAAGGCGCTTTCTTCGGTTGGGGCTAGGTGCCTTTGCCAGTCTCGGGACTGTGTTAGGAAGTCGATCAATCTTGCAAAAACACAAGCTATCGGCGCTGGATAACCCGAGTCGTGATTTTGCAATAACGGAGTGGTCCCCCTTAAGGGAGCTGGCTGCTAATAAAGACATTATTTTTGGGGCATCGGCTCGCTTCGATCAGGTTATGTCTGATAAACAATTTGCCGTTTTGTTGGCCCAAGAATGTCGCTTGCTTGTTCCTGAGTGGGAGCTGAAATGGAGCGCAGGGGATCATCATCTTCGTCCCAGTCCCGGTGAGTTTGACTTTGCCGCTGCCGATGCGATGCTCAGCTTTGCACAAACGCATCATTTACTATTTCGTGGTCACGCGTTAATTTGGCATGAATCATTGCCTAAATGGTTTCAAAAGGTTGTAAACCATCAAAATGCTGCGAAGGTGATGAAGCACCATATAGAGACGGTGATGGGACATTATCGGGGGCGCATGCATTCTTGGGATGTGGTTAATGAGGCCATTGAGTATGATCCATTAGCCAGTCAACGAGCAGACGGTTTAAGACAAACCCCATGGTTTGAGTTTTTAGGTCCTGACTATATCGATTTTGCTTTTCGGATCGCAGCCAAGGCAGATCCTGATGCCTTATTGGTGTACAACGACTTTGGTCTTGACTACAACACTGCCATGGATAAAGCCAAACGCCGTGCTGTTTTAGGGCTGCTAAAACGCTTAAAGGCGAAAGGTACGCCAGTCCATGCATTGGGAATACAAGCTCATTTGCGCGGAGACTCGCTGGACTTTGATCCTCAATCGCTGCGCCAGTTCCTGAAAGAAGTGGCTGCCTTAGATCTGAAAATTTTAATTACTGAGATGGATGTTAATGACTCAAAGCTACCAGCAGATATTCAGAAGCGAGATCGCATTGTTGCTGGAGTTTATGAAGACTACCTTTCAGTAGTATTGGATGAGCCAGCGGTTATTGCTGTCATTACATGGGGACTCAGCGATCGCTACACCTATTTGTCTGAGTTTTTCCCGCGAGCTGATCATCAACCTGTGCGCCCTTTGCCATTGGACACTAACCTACAACCTAAGTTGGCCTGGAATGCATTGGCCCGTGCCTTCCAAAAGGCCCAAAAGCGATAGCTAAAAGCTAAGGTAGCTTTTGAATTTCTCTGGGGTAAGCGTTTGAGCACTTGCTTCGTTCCTTCAAGCCTGTGTCTATTCGGTAAGCTCGCCAATCTAACACTAGTGCAACTGACAATATATTTAATAGCTATAGCTATTAAAATAATTGATATGCGCTATAGCTATTATTTTTACTAAAATGATTATTTCTTCACCCACAGTACTGGCTGAATATGCCAGAGAGCGCCGAAAAAGGATGGGACTCAACTAATCTGAAGTGGGAGATCGAACTGGGGTCAGACAAGTAACCGTCTCTGCTTTTGAAAATCGCCCAGCTAGTACCAAACTGGAGACCCTATTTAAATTGTTATCGGCATTAGAACTTGAGGTGCAAATCGTCCCGAAAGAACAGGCTAGCAACGCCAATCGAGGATGGGAGGAAGAGTGGTAAAGGCCAGCGGAACTCTACCCCTGGTGCCCGACCGTTATCCCTTTCATTACCTTTACGAAGCACAGTCTATAAGGGGCAACAGGTATACAACGTTTTCGGAAACAGGCGGCAGCTAAGCGTGCTAAAAAGACATAAGCCTTGATCTGAGATCAATCGGCAACCCTAAATTTTGCGAAGTCATGACTGAGCTTGAGTGGAAATCATTTTTGATAGATTTCATTAGGGTCTTAAATGTCGAAGAGGATGACTTAGAATTCCGTGATAAGGCACGACAATTATTCTCCTCCGAAAATGTAGAGGCGGTAGAAGAGGATATCCTTGCAGCCGAACACCGATTAAAGATTAAGTTCCCTCCCTCATATCACCTATTTTTGAAAGTTAGTAACGGTTGGCCTGAGATGGGAGCCGCCGAACCTGGCCAGCTCTGGCCTCCACAAGCAATACAATGGTTGCGAGATCAAGATCCAGAAATGCTTGAAGCTTGGTCAACGCTGGGGCAAAATTTATCAATGGAAGAGCACCTATATTACAGAGATGTCGAAGAAGATAACTGTCGGTATCGTGAGGAGTATCTACATGAGTTTCAGTGGCACTCAGCTATTCTTGACCGACTAAACAGAACTATCTGACAAACCATAATCAGTCCGCCTTTGCCTGCAGAAGGTATGTTGGGAGCATGTCACCTTTGCAGATGTATAGAATCGTAAGTCTCTTAAGCATAAGCCTGACAAAGCGGACTAACACCATTGCTAAGAGCGTGATCGCAAGTCTCTATCTCATGGACAATCAGTAGGTTTTTCCTCTCATTGGCCCGAAACCTTGATCTTTAATCTTGAAATTGAGCCATAAATGCCTTGTCATCCCAGTAAGCACTAACTTTTTCCAGCAGACCAGCTTCATTGATGACAAAAATACTAATTCCCTCGGCACTCGCTTCCTTCTGACCTTTAGACACAGCGTGTAAACTCCATTTGACTGCGGCTTCATTCCCGCCAATAAAAATTGATTCAGGCTTGGCTTCTAGCGACTCATTCACTTGCCGGAGCATGCCAAAGAACTGCTCTGAGTCAGCTTGAGGATT
Source organism: Acaryochloris sp. IP29b_bin.148 (assembly GCF_028285565.1). GTDB lineage: Bacteria > Cyanobacteriota > Cyanobacteriia > Thermosynechococcales > Thermosynechococcaceae > Acaryochloris. The sequence continues at coordinate 1,699 of NZ_JANQOY010000060.1, read as the reverse complement.
GCTAGGGGGATTGCCGACTGGATCAAAGGCCTGGGCATCCGGGGTAAATAGTTTGGCCCATTCCGCTGCATTCATCGCAGAGAAGGAGGAAAAGTAAGCATTGACAATATCTGTGATCTGCGAGGAAGAGAGAGTCATAAGCTTTGAACTCAATATACTGCTAGGATCTCAATGTTCAACTATCCCAGGCATACTCTAATCTTTGACTAGAGAGCAATAGAGGCATATCCAAGACAGAACGGATTGATTTATTCGCAGTATATCAGTGGCATGTTAAAGCCCCTGAAGTGTGAAGTAGTCTCACCCGACCTGGATTTGCTTGCCCAATAGAAAGACTAAATCGTACCTCTAAATAATCCTTGAGGGCGCACAAGCAGGACTAACACCATTGCTAAAAGCGCGATCGCAAGTTTGTATTCCGTGGGCAGCCAGTAGGTGCTGACTTCTTGGGCGATACCGATCACCATTGCTCCTGCGATCGCACCGTAAGGATTGCCAATACCACCTAGGACCACCGAAGCAAACATAGGCAAAATCAGAAACCAGCCCATATTCGGTCGCACCGCCGTAATCAAGCCATACATGCCCCCACTCAAGGCCGTTAAGCCCCCAGCCAATACCCAGGTCCACAGCACCACTCGGCTGACATCGATTCCTGAGACACTTGCTAGATCAATATCATCGGCCACGGCTCGCATGGCTTTGCCAATTTTGGTGTATTGCAATAGGCAATGTAGTCCTACTACCGCCAAAATCGCTAGACCAATGACGATCAATCGGTAATAGGGAATTTTAACCACGCCTAGAATTTCAGCCGCCTTGGCCACTGGCAAGTCATAGCTTTTGTTGCCACCGCCCCAGATAAAGATAATGCCGTTTCGGATAAACAGGGCTAAGCCAATCGAAATAATGATTAGCGTTGTGGATGTGGCTCTGCGATCGCGCATCTTGGCCCAGATCAAAAATTCACAAATCAAGAATCCGCCAATGGTGACGATGGTGGCTAGCAGAATCGAGATCCAAACATTGGCTTGGGCAAATAAACTATCTAACCAGTCCACCCCAAACACCACATGATTGAGCACTTGGGTATTGAACAGAAAGGTGAGAAACGCCCCCGTGGTCATAAAGTCTCCGTGGGCAAAATTTGGCAAACGGAGAATGCCATAGGTGAGGGTCAGGCCAACCGCTGCTAGGGCAATAATGCTGCCCACGGCAATGCCGTTAATAAAAAGCTGTGCCAGATCTAGGACTAGATCCATTCCTACTGTTCCTGTTATGGGTCAATGCTTAGCGTCAAGCAAGAAAATCATACAGCGTCAGGTTCCAGAACGGATGGGATTCAGATTTTAATCAAGAGCATCGATAGCGAACTAAAGTGTTATCGCCATCGATCGCAGTTAGCGTATTTTGATCCTCCGAAAGCTGAAATTCTCTTTCACTCAGCCACGTTTCGCCTTCGCCAGATAACTCAACCTTCACTTTCAGGGTTGTCTGCCCGTCACTTACAACTTCTTGAACAGGCCCCTGGCTTTCATAAAACTGAATCTTTTGAGGCGCTATCTCAAGCCTAGTCCTAAATTTTGAAGATAACCCATCAGTTATGCAAAATTGTTCAGACATCGGATAGTTTCAGAGAACCCCTCTTGTTCAAGATATGTTCTTTGCCAATGCCAACTCCTAAAGCCTCTCCCATTGA